>NZ_QUJT01000019.1:0-21362 GCF_003480955.1 Clostridium sp. AM27-28 | reverse complement strand
GCCAGAGATGAACTTGAAAAAAATAAGGATTCCATGAACGAACTTGAGTGGATCGGAAAAAATTTATAAATCACACACCAAATTCCAGTTTGCCAACTTGCCCTTTGAGAGAGGAGAAATCCTTTTCTCAAAGGGTTTTTTCTATTTATACGGATATTCGCAAACTACAAGATAAAGCCAAAACTTCATATACTCTAAGCATAAGGAGGTTGAGGTTTGGCTATGAACAACAGTTTAGCAGAAGTACACCCGGAGCTTGTTTCGGAGTGGTCGGAGAAGAACTTACCGCTTACACCTGATGACATTACTTTCGGTTCAAATAAAAAAGTATGGTGGAGAGGTGCTTGCGGTCACGAATGGCAGACAAGCGTTAAGGCTCGTTCTAATGGAGAAAAATGCCCAATATGTTCCGGTGCGAGAGTGATTGCAGGTATTAACGATTTGGCGACATTAGAGCCATTACTGGTAAAACAGTGGTCGAAAAAGAATAAGATAAAACCGACAGAGGTTTCTATTGGTTCTCATAAGAAAGTGATTTGGAGATGTGAGAAAGGACACGAGTGGGAAGCTGCCGTTAAGAGCAGAACGATAAATAGGACAGGCTGCCCGTATTGTTCCCATAATAAAGTGTTGGCAGGATTTAATGACCTTGCAACGCTTCTGCCGGATATAGCTGCCGAGTGGTCGGACAGAAATTATCCTTTACTTCCGACTCAGGTTACGGTCTTTGCCAATCGTAAGGCTTGGTGGAAGTGTAAGGATTGCGGCAGAGAGTGGAACACTCTTATTTCTACTCGTTCCGGTGGCAGTAAATGCCCGTATTGCAGTGGGTACATATTCTCGAAAGGGTTTAACGATTTGCAGACAACACACCCTGAAATTGCTTCGGAGTGGTCGGAGAAGAACTTGCCATTGAAGCCTGATGAAGTAAATGCAAAGTCGAGGAAAAATGTCTGGTGGAAGTGCAGAAAATGTGGTAATGAGTGGAAATCAGTTATCAATGCCCGTGTGAAAGGAACGGTGTGCCCCGTTTGTGCGGAGAGAGAAGTTCTTGCCGGATATAATGATTTGGCGACAACAGACAGTCAGCTTCTCAGTGAATGGGATTATGAACAGAATAAATTGAAGCCGACAGAAGTATCACGAACTTCAGCAAAGAGAGCGTGGTGGAAATGCAGGCACGGTCATTCATGGAGTATGAAGATAAATGAAAGGACGATATTGAATAAAGGCTGCCGAATTTGTGAGCAAGAATATTTATCTCTATTTCCTGCTTTGGCTGTCAGCTATTATTCTAATAAGAAAGGCTTGAAAGCAGAACTTGGTTCTGACCGATTGCTTGGAGTTCCGCTTGAAACATACATACCTTCAGAAAAGTTGGCTATTGAGTCAGGAAGTGCTGACGAGAATATAGAAATAATGAAAGCATATATGTGTGAGCAACGAGGAATAAGACTGATTAAACTGCCGATGAAAGGCAGTATACTCTCCAATGGTTGCTGAGCCGCAGGAGTATCAGTATAATGCAGAGTATCCGATTGTTACAGGAGATATGGATGAAACTGTTATCATCACATACTCCCCCAAATATAAAGCCTACCAGCAAAAAATCCGTGAAGGACAGATTCAAAGAGCTATGAAAATGATGCAGTCTCCCGGAAAATCCAGAAAAGGTAAAAATCCCAATGATCCTGCCCGTTTCATCCAGAAAACTTCCGCATCATGAAATCAGAATTCGAAGCAAGACCTGTATTTGTGAGGCGGGAAGACAGAATCAGGGCTCACTTTTTAACCTGCCACATCAGCCTGCTGGTTTACCGCCTGTTAGAGAAAAAACTGGGTAAAGAGTTTACCTGCAGTCAGATTTTGGAAACCCTTAGGGGTCTGAATATGACACTGCTGTCTAAAGACAGTGGATATATACCTTCCTACAAACGTACAAAACTTACGGATGCCCTGCATAATGCGTTTGGCTTCCGAACAGACTACGAATTCATATCCAAATTTTCCATGAGGTCGATTATAAAAGAAACAAAACAGAAAAAATAGCACAAATCCAAAAATAGTACATATCGATGCAAGACAAAGAACAGCCACAACGCTGATAAAATACTGGCGTTATGGCTGTTTTACTATTTTCAAGTGTCAAAGATGGGATTATATCATACTTGGCTCTGTTTGTGTATGCAAAAAATAGGCCTAAACCGGGCTTGAACCGGGATTGGGTTGCGGAAAACGGAAAAAGGAAACTCTCTTGCGTCTGACGCAGAGGGGCTGTATTATTTTGATTGTATTTTGAACTTTGAACGTGAAAAATGCATAGAAGAATGGAGGGAAATGCAAAGAAATGCCAGTAATTGAAAAAAATGAACAAAAATATTTTCTTCAACAAATAAAAATGAAGCATATTGACATATATTGCAAGTAATGATAATATAAATTTGCAAAAAATATTAAAAAGATTCATTTTGAATCGATATTAGAAAATACGTGCAAAAGAATGAATCAGCATGCAGAAAAACAAGGAGGAAAAAATGAAAACGAAAAGATTACTGGGATTATTTCCTTGATTGTCAGCAGGAGCTGGGAGTGAAATGTGTAGATCTGCTTGCTGCGCATCAGGGGTTGTGGCTTGATGATCATGGTTATCAGGATCCAGTGCCGATCAAGGAGAAACTGGATGATCACGGTCTGACATGTCCTGTATTTACACCGGAAAACTGTTCTTATGGCTATCAGTTTGCAGCAAAAGAACCGGAACTGAAGGAGCGCTGTTTCCGCTACTTCTCAAATGGAATTAAATTTGGGCACGAGCTGGGGGCAACGATCCTTGAAGCAAACTCGGGCTGGGGCTACTGGAATGAACCGGAAGAGGAAGGATTCAAGCGTTCAGTAGAAATGTTTCAGAGGCTGAGTGAAGTGGCGGCTGAAAATGATATGATGATTGCATGTGAGTCGCTGCGCCCACAGGAATCTTTGATAGGGTGGCGTATAGATCAGATCAAGCATTTGTTTGATGAGGTGAATCATCCGAACTTTAAGGTCATGATTGACCTGACAGCTATGTCTGTGGCAGGAGAAACCATTCAGCAGTGGTTTGATACTTTCGGGACTGAAAATATTATTCACAGTCATTTTCAGGATTGTAATCCTTATGGACATTTTGTGTGGGGAGATGGAAACCGTAATCTCAAACAAGATATTCTGGATATGCTGAATAATGGCTATACGGGAAAATTTACCCAGGAACTGACAGATGGAAAATATTTTGCAGATCCATTTTATCATGACAAGAGAAATATGCGCAATCTGAGAATGTATTTTGGATAAGAAAAAGGAGATATACAATGTCTGAGCTTTTAATGTCGCAATTGGCCGCGACAAATATGGTATATAAGAAATTTTCTTTTGATTATTTTCTGGATTCTATGGATCGGCTGGGGGTTCACAGACTGGAATTATATGGGTGCAGCCATCATTTCCATATGTATGACGGTGATCCCAATATGGCTGCCAATATGCGAAAAAAATTGTCAGCGCGGGGATTTAGTGTTGTTTCTCTGATGCCAGAGGAAAATACTTATGCAATTAATATTGCGGCACCGGAAGACAATATCCGAAATAAAACTGTAGAGCAGTATAAGAAATTTATTGAGGCAGCAGTGGAACTGGAGTGCCCACAGATGTTGCTTTGCCCTGGAAGACCTTACTGGGACAGGCCGTTGTCGGAAGGTTATAAGCATGGAAGAGATTCTGTGGAAAAGCTGACACGGCACGCGGAAAAGTATGGCATTACTTTGATGTATGAAAACCTGAATGAAAGAGAGTCTCCGTTAGCAACAACCAGATTTGACCAGTTTCGTGTGGTAAAAGATATTGATTCTCCTAATCTGAAGTGCTGCGTGGACACGGTTCCGGTAGCATACACAGGAGAAACGCTGGAACAGTATTTTGAAGTTTTGGGGGATAAACTGGCTCATATTCACCTGAACGATGGACGTCCATTTGGACATATGAAATGGGGAGATGGGTTCCAGAACCTCGATGAACATTTAAATGCGATGCGAAAATATAATTACAAAGGTACGATAACCATGGAAATGGCTAATGGTGCATATAGGCTGGATCCGGAGCCACATTACCGTGCAAATATTGAAACTCTCAGAAAGCATTTTGATGGAGGGGAACTTGTATGAGTATTATGAATAAAGAACAGATCAGCATTTTGACAGCGCCTTTTCTTCACCACACGTTTGCGTATGGCCTGGACTCAATTGAGGCAAATGGTTTCCGGTCTATAGAATTGTGGGGAGCATCTCCTCATTTCTGCCTGGATGATGATACACCTGAGGGCCATACTGCCCGGATCAGGGAGATCAACCAGATGCTTAAGGATCGAGGACTTAAAATGACTGTTTTCCATCCGGAACAGTGCAGACAATATCCGATTAATATTGCATCTCCTATTCCGTATGTGAGAAATTACAGTATTAATATGATGAAACAGTATTTGGAGGATACAGCTGCGTTTGAAACCGATAAAATGATGCTGCATCCCGGATGGGAATATGTGGACTCGCCATCGGAAGATAATTTTCTTCGACTTGTAGAATCGGTTCAGATATTGTCCGAAAAGGCAGAAGAATTGGGAATAGTGATGGTGATGGAAGAAATGTCTGCAGCTGTTTCCTTATTTGCCAGAGATCTGAGCCATCTGGAAAAGTTAATTAAGTCTGTGAATTCTCCATGGGTTAAAGCCGGTCTTGATTTGATTCAGGCAGAGAATAATGCGGAGACGATCTCAGATTTTTGCAGCCGTCTGGGGCTTCCTGCCCATGTGCATTTTGCAGACCGAAAAGAAGGGTATGCAGCTTTGGGTAAAGGTGATTTTGCATTTGCAGGCCGTCTGGAGGAATTAGAGCAGCTTGGCTACAAGGATACCATTTCTTTGAGCCTGTGGGGAGCCGATTTCTATAAAGACCCGGATGAGGCTCTCAGAGCTTGTGCGGATTGGTTCCGCTTTCGGTCTTGAATGCCGATCTGCTGATTGCCAATGAAAGCGACATGGATCTGCTTATACGTCAAATGCTCAATATTGGTGAAGCAATGTATTATGCAGGTGCAGAGATCAGCCGTATAGAGGAGACTTTATACAGGCTGGGCAAAGCGTATGGTGCAGAGCACATGAATGTTTATGCGATTACATCCAGTATTCTTATAACAATGGAATTTCGGGGAATGGAAGCGGTTACTCAAAGTCGAAGAATCAGGCGGGATGCAATGGACTTGTCCAAATTGAACCATCTCTATCGCCTTTGCTGTGACTGCATCGATTCCCCGATACCTGTAGAAGCTCTGAAAGAAAAAATCCTTGTGATTTTGGATGAAAGACTGGATGATCTTACAAATGCTTTGGGAAAGGTTATTGCGGCATCGGCGCTTACGATTTTTTTGGCGGTGGATTGGCTGATGCGCTGTGTTCCGGATTTGAGGCATGCTTCATTGTGTTAAGGTTAAGGAATGTGTAGCAGTACCAAAGAGCAAAAAGCTTTTACAATTTACTCTTGATGATGGTACAGGTGTAGATAGAACAATTCTTTCTGGTATTCATGCATATTATGAACCAGAAGAATTAGTTGGAAAGACACTTATTGCTATTACAAACTTTCCACCTAGAGCAATGATGGGAATTGAATCTTGCGGTATGTTACTTTCAGCAGTAAATAATCTTAAAGATTCAGAGGATGAAGAACTCCATCTTCTTATGGTGGATAACCATATTCCGGCAGGAGCAAAGTTGTATTAATAGAATAAGAGAACACGTTTAATAGGACTCCTAGAAATAGGAGTCTATTTTTTGCCTTATTTAAAAATGAGTATATGTGCAGATGTTCTTGATATATATCAAGAAATAATTGAAAAAGAATGAGAATCATGATATACTTGCATTAGTTGCAAAAGCAAATTTAAGAGAGGTGAATTATGAGCACTGAATCCCTAATATGTTATAACCGCCTTTGGAAATTGATGGTGGATAAGAATATAAATAAGACTCAGCTAAAAGACATAGCACATATTAGCACAAATGCAGTTGCTAAAATGAGTAAGAACGAATATGTTTCATTAGATACGATTGTTAAAATATGCTATGCATTAGACTGTGGAATAGAAGATGTTATTGAAGTGGTCATAGAAAGGCAGGAAAACCAATAGATGCAGGGAATTGACTTTGACGAAATACCAATTAATCGAGAAGAAATATCACAAAGTAAGTTGAATATAGAAAATAAAACGCGGTCAAATTTGTTTAACTGGAATGGACAGTTTTAGCCTCAGTTTATTGAGGCGTTCTAAAGTTCACATTAAATGATGGAACTGACAAGAAACGCACGATTTTAAGCGGTATTCATGAGTACTATGAGCCGGAACAGCTTGTTGGAAAGACATGCGTAGCGATCACAAATCTTCCTACCAGAATGATGATGGGAATCCCATCAGAAGGAATGTTGATTTCAGCAGTGTATGAGTATGACGGACACGAAGGATTGAATCTGCTTATGTTAGATGACGCAATTCCTGCTGGGGCTAAGCTGTATTAAGAAAGTAAATGCATGTATTTTACGACAAATGATGAGCTATGATATAGTAAACAATATTTCTAAACTTAAAAAACAGGTTGCTAAATTCAGAGAAACTGTATATACTAAAGATAGAAGTAAATGTTTGCCGCTTGCTGATGGTGCGGGGTATAAATAATTCAGTTCGTAAATGAAGCCACTTGCTATACAGGTGGGATAAAAATAGTATAGTTTGTAAATGTTCCCCATCAGTGAATGCTGATGGGGAATTTTATCACATAGGAAAGGTTATTTATGGAGATACAACAGGGATATTCGTATCATATCAAGGATGAATTTTTTGACTTGGTTCAGGATAAATATTTGATGAGTAATAAGGAACAGGGGAACTATCGTCCTCATTACTATGCAATTCAGGATAGAAAAAATCCAAAATTGTATTGGATGATACCAATTAGCTCACAAGCTGAGAAATACAAGGAAATCGTTGAAAAGAAAAAGAAACGATATGGTAAATGCAATACGATAGTGATTGGATTATTTGCAGGGAAAGAAAATGCTTTTTTGATACAGAATACATTTCCTGTTATTGAAAAATACTTTGACCATGTTCATACGATTCAGGAACAGCCTGTAACGATACATAAAAAGTTGGATAAGGTACTTGTTGAAAATCTGAATGAAGTACTGGCTATGTATAATCGTGGAATAAAATTGACTTTTACGGATATTAAAGCGATTAGGAATATTATGGAAGAAGAACTTGGAAAATAGAGAGGACACCATTGCTTATGCAAATGTAAGTAATGGTGTCCTTTTGTATGAGCAATGTTTATAAACCCACTGTAATTCCAACAAGAAAGGATTCCTCACCGGGAACAAGATCAAGATCACCGCCATGGCTTTCAATGATTTTTCGGACAGAGGAAAGCCCGATTCCATGATCAGCAGATGTACCCTTTCGGGAGAGAAATGTTTTTCCCTCTTGCAAGGCCAGACCGTCGTAAGTGTTTTCAATCTTCAAAAAGTACATATTGCCTCTGGTTTCGCCTGCAATGAAAACGCGGCGCACCCCTTGCTTTTGGCGGCTGCACGCCTCAACGGCATTGTCCAAAAGATTGCCCAGCACCGTACACAGTTCCACATCGGTAAGCGGCATATGATCGGGAAGATCGAGCCGCACCTGAAATTCTGTCCCTTGTGTCTGCGCCATGCCGTAGTAGTATTCAATCAGTGCATTTACGACGGGATTTTTGCAGAACTGGGCAGGGGAGTGACCCGATGATGCCGCAACCTGTTCCTCTACCTGTAACAGGAAGGAGCAGATCTCCGTCTGCCCACGTTCAGAGGCCATGCGGTCTATGGTGCGCAGATGGTGTTTGATGTCGTGGATCAGCCTTCTGTTTTCTGCCGCTGCTTCAGAAACCTGACGGCTGTATTCGGTCTGCATAGAAAGCTGACGGATGACCTGCTTGCGTTCTTCCTGGAAAATCAGGCTGTTTCCATATCCTTCTATCACATCGCGCCAGAGGGAATAACCGATGGCTGCTGCTATGAAAAAGCTGCCCCATTCCAAAAACCAACCGCCGATAACCGGCTCATAAACCGGCAGAAGGCGATCCCATATAAAGGCGCAGGTTGCGGCTGCCGCAGCATAGAAGATCGGCCTGCTCCGTTTTTCTCCTCTGTGAATGGCAAGCACAGCGATGATAAGCAGATAGAGCGCAGATGCCGCCTTATAACAAAAGACCGATGCAGAGAAAAAGCGAATGGCTCCAAGGGAGAGATGGGAAGCCATCATGCCATACACAAACGCATATACCAGAAAAGCAGCGCCCACCCCATTACTGATGGCCGCAGGCAGGAAGCCCGGTCTGCATATCCGGTTTTGCAGAACTACGATCAGCCAGGTAACCAGATAGATACAGAACAGTTCAATCGTGTACCAGGGGAATACGGGAACCGCAGCCAGCATATGAAGCACAGGATAGGATGACAGGCCGCACATGGCAAGGCAGATCAGTCCGAACAGGAATGTATTTTTCTGTTTCATCCGGCGGCTGAAATAAAAGGACAGCAGCGCACAGACAAAGGTAACTGTACAGCTGAACAGGCAGAATGCAAACCGGATTCCTCTGGTTGTATTGACCGCCAGCATCGTTCCGAAAGCAGGCGGATAGACAATTCCTCCGTAAAAGTGGTCATAGTTGCTGACCGCTATGGTGAGTGTGACCGGTTTTCCGCCATGAAAAGTGACCATGCGGTTTTGAACCAATGGTGTCCCCTGTGCCGGTTCCCCCATTTGCAGGATCAGGTCATGATCCAGATAAAGGTTGTAAGCAGAAAACACTTCTGGGATTTCCAGCGCATATGTTTCCTTCCGTTCCGGCAGAAAGAATGTCATCTGATAAGTCCCGCAGCCATAGGGAGAAGGGTTTGCAGGGCTGGAGAAATTGGTCTGCTCTCCGATGGAAAGGTAGCGCATATAATGGCTTTCATCCCGTATTTCTTCCGGGGTCAAAAGCGCGTCAGGATAAAATGCCCAGCCGGATACCAGAAAGCGCACCGGTGACTTTTGAAGTTCTTCCTCAGAAAGCGCCAGAATCCCATTTGACGCCTGGATTGTGTTCTGGCTATATTTATTATTGAACTGATACAGGCCAAGAAAAAACAGGGATGAGCACAGGCAGACCATACATAAGGCAGCATATTTTTTTACCGCAGAAGATACCATCTTATTTTCGCCTCCTCCTTAGGAAAAACACACCGGCAGACAGAAGAAGCAGACAGGTCGGAATCAAAAGGAGTATGGGCGACCGGCTATGCTCTGTGTCGGCGGCCTGTGCCAGGGAAACGGCATCTTCCTTTCCCACAATGGTGTATGCCCCTGTATGGCTGATCTGAAAGGAGACGGCTTTTGCCGCATCGTCATAACCGGTCATGGGAATTTCCACGCCGCTTTCATCACAGAGGAACCATGTGCCGGCTGCCGGGTCATTTGGACAGGGCAGCATGACAGAAACATCCGGCAGGGAGCTGAGCGCAGTTCCATTGATGGAAAACGAAAAAGAAAAACCGCCGTCCGTATCCTTTTGGATGATGACTTCAATCTGATCTTCGTTTTGGATGCCCTCCGGCAAGGCGTCTTTTGGTATGCTGATAGTGATTCCCTGTTTGGAAAAGACGGCTCTTTGCTCCCCTGTTTGCAGCATCATCAAAAAGCGCGTGCCGGAAATCCGGTCGGTGGTTTCATCGAAGAACTCTGAAAAATCAGGGTTTTTGGAATCCGCATCTTCCTCTGTATCACCGTTTGCCTGTTCCGATGGGAAATCGTCTTTATCTATATCTATGGAATCATTCTTTCCCTCCCAGGATGGCTCGGAAGACTTGTGGGATGGTTCATGATCCGCAGGATCATTTTCTTCACTGACAGGTGGTGTTTTTTCAGAATCGTTGGAATCCACTCTGCCGCCATTTGTTGCAGGCGGTTTTGGAGGCTTTGTGGAGGGCCTGTCTGCGAAACCGTCATCCTGATCGTCGGTATCTTCAGGAGGCGGTTGAATGATGGTATCGGGAGGATTTCCGCCTGCATCCCCTCCATCCCGGTCGCCTTCATGGTACCCTTCAAGGACAATTTCATCTGCGTAGGTAAAGGAGAGGATGCCGGTCTGTCCGCCGTCATAATCCACCTGAAGGCGGTAACTGCTGCCCGGCATCAGCAGACGGGTAGCAATCGAGAGCATTTCCTGACCCACATAAACGCCACTTTCCAGACGGTTCCATGAACCGTTGTTTTTGGACAGCCATATACTGACCTTGTCCAGATTCCCCGGCGGTGTGACCCAGGGAAAATAAAGGCTTCCTTTGCGAACCAGGAAGCAGTTGATGTCTGGGCTGCCCGGAGCCTGAACAGAAACAGGAATTGAAATTTCAGGGAAATCGACACGATCCGCAAATATGGTATTTTCCGGTGCAGTCAGCCTTCCTGCTGCATGGTACAGTCCCACAGTATTCAAATCAATACCAGAAAAATCCCATTCCACCACAGCGGTGTAGCTGGTTCCATTTTCCGCATAGCATTCCAGATAGTAAGGGGAAAAGGCAAACAAATTTTCCAGCGTTTCGGTTTCGCTGTCCTGTTGAACCGCAAACGCGTCCGTATAAGGATACCATTTCTCTATGGAGGTAATGACAGCAGGCGGCATTTCTTTCACCCGGACGGAAATCTGAAGCTCCTGCAAGACAGCTTCACCAAAGGCATACCCCTCCGGCAGTTTAATCCGACCTGCTGCGGTATATTCGCCTGGAGTGGTCTGGTCAATGGCCGAAAAATCCCATGCGACAGAAAATGTTTCCTGCCGGATTTCTTCACCTGCTGTTACCGTGGCGCAGACGGTTTGATACCGAAGGGCCAGCTGATAAATTTCCTCCAGGTCATCATCAGACGGTGTGGTTCTAAGGGGCAGGGTGAAATCTGGCAGGGAGAGCAGTTCGTCTTCCTTTTGTATTTCTGTGACAAGGACGAGGGATACTTCTTCCGATGCTTCCGGGGTTTTGCTCTCCAGTGTCCCTGGAGTCTCGCTTTCTAAATCCGGCAAAATCTCCCTTCTTTCATCGGCATTGGATGGGGTTGCAGTTTCGGCGGCAAATGCTGGGATACTGCAGGTGAAGCAGAGGAGACAGGCCAGACAGCCCTCCAGAGTACGCCTGTGCATTTGCTTCATTCTCATACGATACCCCCCATTCCAGAGAAAACATATTGACGGTAGGATTCCCGCAGCTGTTTTCCATTGCGGAGGGCAATCGGAAGTTCCTCCCCGTTTATCAAACGGAAGGTCTGACTGTCAACCTGGCTGATGTAATCCATGTTGATTAAAATGCCCCGGTAGCAGGGCAAAAAACGCTTGTCCTTCTGCAATGCGGCAGTAACCTCCTGAAAGCCTCCGCTTACCGGTATCACGCGTTCCGCCGTATGAATCCGTGTCATACGGTTTTGATAATCTATGTATAGAATCTTCTCTGTGGGAAGTTCCAGCTTTTGACGGTCAGCCATAACCGAAAGTGTCATCACTTCATAGGGCGGTTTTAGCTGGCACAGCTCCATCGCTTCTTCAAAATCTGCCTGATGGAGCGAAAGCGGCTTCAGCAGATAATAGCTGGCGGACAGGCTGTACCCCATCCGGGCATAATCTTCTGTAATGGTCAGAAAAACAATCTTACAAAGCCTGTTTTTCTGGCGCAGCCTTCTGGCGGCCTCTATTCCATCCATGTTCTCCATATAGATGTCCATAAAGACAAGCTGAAAATTGACCTGGGCGGCAGCTTTCAGAAAATTCTCTCCGTCCTCAAATTCTGTCAGCGTATAGTCCAGCTGATGCTTTTTCATATAATTTTCCAGGCAGACAGACAGTTCGGCTCTGTCCTCTGCTCTGTCATCCACAATCGCAATCTGCATCGTGCCATCTCCTTTGCACAAAAATCCAATAATAGTATAACATAAAACCGCAGGAAAAACTTGCGTCTTAAACAGGAAACCTGCGTCTTAAACAAAGTCGGTTGCATTTCCCTTGACAAGATGCTACTCTAATTATACTACCAGACTTTCCGATGAGAAGGTCTGGTTTTTTATGTCATAGGAAACTTCGTCCTATGACAAAAAAACGCTCCGCGGGATGCGCACTCGCGCGAAGAAGAAACATGTCGCAAGCGACCGCGCTCGGCGCGAGAATGTGCCAAGGCACATTCTTTCTTGTTTTTCTTTTCAGGAAAGGAGGCTCAGCATGAAAATCGCACTTTGTACGGAATTAAGGAATGCAGAATGGTTTGAGAGCAGGCTGCGCTCCCTTTTTGCTGGGGACGGACAGCTTGTCATCGACGAGCTATGGAATGAGAAGCAGCTATCTCAGGCACTGCGGCGGAGCCGATATCATGCGCTTGTCATCGCCATGACCGGGGCAAGGGGATTGGAGGCTGCCATTCAGGCAAAGCAGCTGGCACCGGAAACACCGCTTGTCTGGTGGAGCGATGATAAAAACTTCGCCCTGATCGCGTATCAGCTTCGTATCCCGGTATTCCTCTCCATAGATTGTAGTGATCAGGAGCTATATGAGGCGATGGAGCCCATCAGGAAACGGAGGTATGGAAATGCGAATTGCGCTATGCAGCTATAGTCAGAAGGAGAAAGAAACGGCGTTACTGATGAAGCTTGGCAAAGTAGACCGCTTTGACAATGGCGTATTCTGCGTCTATGCCATGCAGCGGGATGGGCCTTATGATGCTGTGGTGGTCATGGAGGACGGAGCCAGGGGGATGAATTTCTGCATGAGCATACGAGGGTACAGCAAGGATGTCCCGCTCCTTTGGATCAGCGACCAGGCAGAATTTGAACCCCAAAGCCGCAGGATGCAGGCGGACACCTTTTTGGTAAAGCCCGTTACAGAGCATCAGCTGGGGGAAGCAGTCTCCCGGCTTCTTCAGGGAAAAAGGGGAAGTAATGAATCAGGTGAGGAGGAAACGTATGAATAAAAAATATTACCGGAGAGAACAAAACCGTCACGCTATATAGAAAATAATGACAACAGGAGGAAATGGATATGAGGTATAAAAAGAAGAAACGGCAGATCGTATCTGCAGCATTGGCGGCAATGATGGCGATGCAGTTATGCATACCGTCTGCAACGTTTGCTGCAATTCCTACAAAAAAGTTGAAAGTGATCACGGGATTTACGGAATTACCGGAGGAGGTCGCGCATATTCAGCTCCCTGCGGATGCCGGAGAAAACTTTGAGGATTATCTGAATTTCCCGGAGACGATCGAGGCTTCGGTGGTGGAATATAAGAACGTGAATCACCAGAAAAATAATGCGGATCGTGACAAGGGTGCGGAAGATGAGACGGCGGCAGCAGACGACAGTGATGAGGAAGAAGACTTTGGAATTGCTACCGGCAGTAATGCAAAGAAAGAAAATCTGAATGAGGAAGAAACTCCGGAAACAGAAAATTCAGAAAATGTGCCGGACAGCAATGATGAGGAGGAAACTCCGGAAACAGAAAATTCAGAAAACATACCGGATAGCAATGATGAGGAGGAAGCAGATAAACAGGAAGTTCAGGAGAAAGAGCAGCAGGGTACGTTTCTGATCGCTACCGACAGCAATGCCGGGGATTTTCTTGAGGATAATGAGTTTGAAGATGAGGAAATCTCAGAAGATATCCCGGTGCTGACGGATATCAGCGTTACTTGGGAGCCGGATGAGAACCGGGAAGATGAAAGTGGTTTCTATTATTATCTTCCGGTTCTTCCGAGTGAGTATATTTTGGCAGCGGGCGTGGAGCTTCCGGAGATTGAGGTCAGCATGGATGGCGAGATTGCTTTGTTGGCATTAACAAATACTTATAATATTGCGGATAGCGGTATCGGCATCAACAGCAACACATGGGAACAGTATAATGATGCGACTATCACGGGAAGCAGTACGACCAACGTTATTCTGGTTAATGGCGTAGATGTTACAATTACGATTTCGGATCTGGATATCCGGATACCGCTCGATAAGAACGATGAGACAGCAAGGACCTGGGTACCGGCGATCCGACTGGTGAATGGTGCAAACCTGCATCTGATTCTGGAGGGAGAAAACACGCTCAAGGGCGGTAATATGTGTGCGGCTATTGAGGTGGCGGAAGGCTGCACCCTGACGATCAGCGGAGAGGGAAGCTTAAAAGCAACCGGTGGAGAAGGCGCCGGAATTGGTGCGTCAAGCATGAGAAATGGTTCCTTGGGGACGATTGTGATCGAAGAAGGCGATATCGAAGCTTATGGCGGCATGATGGCAGCAGGTATTGGCGGCAGTGCAGAGGGTGGCAGCGGTACCATTATCATCAATGGCGGAACTGTGTATGCCAAGGGCGGACATGGAAGCTACTACAAGGATATTACAAATGTATACGGCGGAGCCGGAATTGGCGGTGGAGCAAACGGCTGCGTGGATCGGATTGAGATCAATGACGGCAATGTGACGGCCTATGGAGGATACGTTACGAACGCAGGAAGACACCCCGGAGCCGGAATCGGCTGTGGCGGCGGTGGAGCCAAAACAGTAGAAGGCGGATACAAGTATGGTGAGATTGCGATCAATGGCGGAACGGTTTCGGCCATTGCATATCAGAATGAAGTGTATGCCATTGGTATCGCAGTAAAGCCAGGTCAATCGTTGCCGGGTGGTACTTTGGATGGCTCTATTTCTATCAGTAATGAAGCCACAGTAAACTTAAATGGTGGTGATTATTTCCCGAAAAGTGAAAATTCCGGACTGAAAAACTATACCATTCAGGGCACGATTGCGGACGTACGATTCACCGAAAGCACTTATCCGGTGACAATCAGCGTGGGAGAGATTACCTGGGATGCAGGGACGATGCAGGTGAGCGATTATCAAGGTACACTTAAGGCATCCAATTATCTGAAGCCATTAACGTCAGGGACACAGGTAACGGTAGATGTGACGCTTGGAGAAAACTATGTTTATCAGATGGCGGCTGACGTCGATGATGAGAATGCAACGATCACTTTGAAGACCGGAATTCCTCTTTATGAGACAAGATTAAAATTTGTTTCCACGGTGATCACGAGCGATCAGATATTACAGGCAACCGATATCACGATCAAGCAGGATGGTGGACCGTTGATCAATCAAGAAGGTCAAAGTGCAGCTATGGTCATTCCTTCCAAGCAGATTTCGTATGATGAAGCGAACACGGGACATCTGACGGTATATCTGCCGGAAAATAGGAATAACACAGAGATTTCGGTGACGGTACCGGGCTTAAATGGCGGCAATCCGATCACAGCATCAGGTAAGACGATATCGACAACAACACCAAATGAAATTGAGATGTTTTATGATAATACCTTTTGTAGTCATGAGTACTATAATGCAGATGGATTTTGTGAAGCATGTGGTGCATATCAGAAGGCAATAAAGTCGGGGGAATATTATGAGATTTATAATGCCGGTCAGCTTTTCTGGTTTGCAAAGCAGTTTAATGATGGTAAAATCCCTAATAAGAGCAATCTGAAGCTGATGAAGGATATTAAGATCCCGGACGGATATGCCTGGACAAGCATTGGAGCCATATCTGATGGTAAGTCTTTCAAGGGGAATATTGAGGGAAATTACCATGTAATTTCCGGACTGCGACCTGCTAATGACAATACAAGTTCTAAGTACGGACTGGTGGCATGGATTAGACATGGGAGTGTACAAAATATAGGGCTGGTGTTGGAAGGTAATTGGACTTGCGGGTTGTGTCGTAACGCTTATGCTATCAACATTCAGAATTGTTTTGTAGTAGGAACAGATTTTTCAGATAGTTGTTCAAACGGAACGGTGACTAATTGCTTGGCTGTATCAGGAAAACTGGAAGGAAATAAGTACCCGAATGATAATAGGGCTACTTTTACGAACTGTTATGAGACAACAAAGAGTGATTATAGTTCTCCGGGTATTACTACTCTAGATAGCGAAGAAAAACTGAAATCCGGCGAAATTGCCTATAAATTAAACGGTGAAAAATCAGATGGTACGTGGGGACAGGTGATCGGAACGGAGGATTACCCGCATTTCCGCAAGTACAGTAAGACGGTATATTATGATCAAGCTACTCAGACATATTCTAATAATAACGCGGCAAGTATCACTTCCGCAGCTGTCACGGATATTAAGACGATTTCTGAAACAAAAGCGACTGCTACACTTAAGGCAACAGGAACTCTCGGAGCAGAGGTTAAGTTTTTATTAACCTCCGGCGAGGATGAGCAGACAGGGACATTAGATGATATGTTCTTGAATGGAAGGACACTTGCGGAAAGTTCTTCCGGAAACTATGAGTATACTATTGAGGATTTAGCTCCGGACACAGAATATCTTGTCAGACTGATGATTAAAAAGGATGGTACGTTATCTCTTGATGTAACCTATGTAAATTTCCAGACAGAAAAAGTGCGGCAGGAGGCACCTACTGCTGCTGATGTTTCTATCAATTACGAACAGGAGACTTTAGAGAATAAAGCTTCCTGCGATCTGGAGTATGCTGCTTCTAATGATGCACAGTCATGGACAACTATAAGACAGGGTGGTATGGTTCGTCTGACAGGGCTGCTGGATAACATTCGTGAAAGTGGTGTGTCTGTACCATTCTATATTCGCAAGAAAGCATCCTCGTCCATGTCAGCCAGTGAAGCGGTTTTGGTGGCGGATTTGCAAACACAGACGATTCCGGAAGAATCGAACAAGCCGAATATTGATTATCGGAAGGAAGAAATCACAATTTCCTCATCTTTACAGTATGTGATTGTAAACGGAACCAATACCTCTCCAAACTGGACATCTGCAAAAATGGGCAGTGGATCAGGAATTTCGATTACAGACATCATTTCTTCCGATCATGAGAGTACGGTTTATTATCGGTATGCTGCAAGCAACACGGATGAGAAATTTGCCGGAAAACCCGAAAGGATCACGATTCTTAAAAGAACGGCAGCACCGGCTGCAATAACTGAGGGTGAGGTGGATATAACCGGTACGACGATTACCATAAACAGAACTAATCCGGAAAATGACATTGAGTATGGATACCGTGATGTAGATTCAGACGGAGCATTTACATGGATTGACGGTACGAAAATTCAGGGATTATATCCGGCACATGGATATCAGGTAACCAGCAGAATAAAGGCGAAAGAGAATGCATTTGCTTCTGAGAGAACGGAACCGCTTAATGTGTCTACCAAGGATACACTGAGAATTGTAGGAAACGGAACACAAAAGTGGAATGCGAAAGGGACTTATGGGGTTTCACTTGCTCAGATTCCGGTTTCTCTGGCTTCTGGTTATGGTGTGTATAATGGTGCAAATCAACTGGTAGCCGGAACCTGGAGCTGGGAACCGGAAAATAGTAGTTCAGCATCTGGTATTTATCCGAATGTAGAAGATAACAAGGCTTATACCGTGAAATTTACACCGACAGATTCAAGTGCTTCATACGATAGGACATTAACAGATTCCGTGGTACCGGAAATTTCTAAGTACCCACTGCAATTTTCAGTTGCGGTAGAAGATAAGACCTATGATGGCACGACAAACGCGGACATCTCCAGCGTGACCTTCGAGGGTAGCGTAACCTTGCAGAAGGACAAGGACTACACCGTGACCGCCAGCTTTGACGATGCCAGTGTGGGCAGCGGCAAGAACGTCACTGCCACAGTGACCCTGATGGGGCAGGCCGCGAAGAATTACGCCCTGGAGCAGAGCAGCTCCGCTACTACTGGCAGCATCACCAAGGCAGCTGCGCCTGACTTCGCCAAGGAAACTGCGCTTACCATTGTAAACGGCCACGAAAAGACCTACACTGTGACGCTCCCCGCCCTGCCTACGCTGGAAACGCCCAAAGAGTACGGTGCACTCACCTATGAGATCGTCGAAATCAAACTAAATGACGGCTACTACACCGACGGTGCGAAGGTGGAAAACGGCAAGCTGACCCTGCCGATTCAGAAAAATGACGTGGAAACCACCGGCTCTGTGGGCACAGTGACCGTAGTGATCAAGAGCACGAACTATAAGGACATCACGCTGACCGTCAATGTCAATGCGACCAACAAGCTTGTCCCCACTGTTACGGCACCTACGGTCAATACACTGACCTACAATGGTGCAGAACAGGCTCTGGTTACAGCGGGCAAGACCACTGGCGGCACAATGCTCTACCGGCTTGGCGATTCTGAGTGGAGTGAGCAGATCCCCACAGCGAAAAACGCCGGGGAATACACTGTTTGGTATAAGGTTCAGGGAAACGCAGAGTACGCAGATGTGGCAGAACAGAACGTGACTGTGACCGTAGCGAAAAAGTCAGTTACCGTTACGGCGCTTGATAAGAGCGCCTACACCGGCAGCACCGCGCCCGATCTGAGCAGCCCGGAAGCAGATAAGGATTACAAGGTGGAAGGTCTGGTTGGTGCAGACACCCTGAGCGGCACGGTAACACTGGACTACGCACAGACACCGGATATGAGCAAAACCGGCAAAACTGCGATCAATATTACTGGTACGCTGTCAAATGACAATTATGCGATCACCTATGTTTCTGGAACGTTGACTGTTTCCAAGCAATCTTCCAGCGACGGCGGTTCCTCCTCTGGTGGTTCGGGCGGCGGTGGAGGCTCCTCCTCCGGCGGTTCTAACGGTTCCGGCAACAATGATAACACCAACCAGCCGGAAGACAAGCCTCAAGCCCCTGCCACCGGTGAAACCAAACCCATACAGCCGGATAAAAACGGCAATGCGGCAGTGGACAACAGCTCTGTCCAGTCCGCCATCGACAAGGCCAAACAGGATGCGAAAAAGAACGGCACTACAGAGAACGGGATTGGCGTTACGGTTCCCATCACCCTGGCGGCAGGCCAGACCTCTTTTAACGTGACCATCAAGGCGCAGACACTGGATCTGCTGGTTAAAGAAAACGTCCGGCAGTTTACCGTAGCAACAGACCATCTGGTTTCGGTTAATATCGGCCTGGATACTCTGAAGCAGCTGGATACCGCCTCCGCTGGCGGGGACATCATTCTCCGGGCAGATAAGGTGGATGCACTGCGTTTCACCGAGGTCAAGGCCGCCATCGGCACAAGACCGGCCTATGATCTGTCACTGGTCTACCTCTCCGGCGGCAAAGAAACACCGATTGCCAACTTAAATGGTCACACTATATCGGTGCGTTTGCCCTACACACCGGCAAATGGTGAGCAGACAGGTAATCTCTATGCAGTCTATGTAGATGACGCTGGCAAGGTGGAATGGATCACCAAATCCAGCTACAATGCCAGCCTGAAAGCGGTGGTTTTTGAAACCGGTCATTTCAGCGTTTACGGCGTGGGCTACAAGAACCCTGCCCCGGTCTTTACCGACATTACCGGCCACTGGGCAGCAGATAACATCCTCTTTGCAGCCAGCCGGGGACTGCTCTCCGGCACCAGCGACATCACCTTTAGCCCGGGCACCGGCATGACCAGAGGAATGTTTGTGACAGCTCTGGGGCGGTTGGCGGGCATCAACCCGGACAGTTACCAGACCGGGAAATTCACCGATGTGAAAGCCGACGCTTACTATGCCCCCTATGTGAACTGGGCGGCGCAGACCGGTATTGTGGAAGGCGTTACCGCCACCACCTTTGCACCGGACACCAACATCAACCGGGAACAGATGGCGGTGATTATGAAAAATTACGCTGCAAAGCTGGGCTATGACCTGCCCCAGACCTTGAAGGCTGTGACCTTTGCGGACAACACACAGATCAGCAGCTGGGCGAAGGATGCGGTCAAGTCCATGCAGCAGGCGGGCATCCTGGCCGGGAAGAATGAAAATAAGTTTGACCCCAAGGGAACCGCCACCCGCGCCGAGGTCGCCACGGTTTTGCGGCGGTTTGTGGAGATCGTCATTGACCCGCAGGCCGCAAACGGCTGGCAGCAGAATGACAGCGGCCAGTGGAACTATTACAGAAACGGGGAGTCAGTGAAGGGCTGGCTCTCCGAGGATCAGAAGTGGTACTGGCTGGACAAGGTCACCGGAATAATGTTTGCCGGAGACTGGAAGCAGATCGATGGTAAGTGGTACTACTTCTATGCAGACGGGACGATGGCGGTGAATACCGCATCCGACAGATGAAAAATGAACCCGTAATGTAATGCAAAAATAATATCAATAAAGAGAGATGTGAACAATATGGGCAAGTTTCTGGTACTGTCGCTTACCGACCATGAAGAATATATACTCAGTAGAATTATGGAGATTATTGCGGTCGAGCCAGGATTTGACCATATTGTGACATCCCACCCTTGTAACACTCTTGTTTTTCCGGGCTTGGAGCTTCGGCTGAAGGAGAGAACAGCATACCGAAACGGTGAGTTGATTTCTATGACTCGTCGGGAATTTGCAACATTGGTATACTTGGCAAAACATCCATTCTGGGTATTTTCTGCCGGACAGATCTATGAAGAAGTATGGGGAGGATGGTGAAAATTGCGGAACGGCTGTTGCCTTCGTACCGAAAATCAATTCGAATCCGGTGTATAACGAAGGGTGAAGCCTGCTATATGTATGTAGCAATCATTATAATAACATAAAAGGCACGGCATAAAGCAATCTGATGTAAAATCTATCAGAATAATTTATGCCGTGTCTCTTTTTAATTTGATTGAAAAACGGCACACCGCATTCTCATTACTTTAGTGATGAGTTAGGTGCGCCAAATTTTTTATCAAGATACAGAACTAGTGTTTGCCAAGCGTGCGGGCATATGGTATAATATAAACATGGAAAAAGATATATTTACTATTAAGGAAAATTCACTTTCATATGGTAGAGGATATGTGTATTCTTTGCAATATCATCTTGTCTGGTGCACGAAATATCGAAAACAGGTTCTGAAAAATGGGATAGACGCAGAATGTAAAAAAATGTTGTATGGGCTTGCGGAGGAATACAAATTTAAGATTCTGGCGATGGAGGTTATGCCAGATCATATTCATTTACTTCTGGATTGCAAACCACAATTTTTTATATCAGACATGATAAAGATTATGAAGGGGAATCTGGCACGTCAGTTGTTTCTTTCGCATCCGGAATTAAAACAGGAGTTGTGGGGAGGACATTTGTGGAATCCATCGTATTGTGCAGTCACCGTAAGTGACCGAAGCAGGGATCAGGTAGTGGCATACATTGAGGGACAAAA
>NZ_QUJT01000018.1:349-26623 GCF_003480955.1 Clostridium sp. AM27-28 | reverse complement strand
GATATAAAGCGAATCTTGAGACGGGCATAACTTATGTTTGCACAGTAAAATGGAGTTGCATTAGCGAAAGACAGAGCACGATCAATTCCAATTTGACGGAGTAATGGATATGAAAATCCGAGAAGTGAACGAAAATAAAAAGCAATTTATATCATTATTGTTATTAGCTGATGAACAGGAGAGCATGGTTGAGCGCTATCTTGAAAAAGGTACTATGTATGTGCTTGAAGACAATGATGAAAAAGCAGAATGTGTTGTTACCGATGAAGGTAATGGAATACTTGAAATCAAGAATATCGCAGTCGATCCGGAAAATCAGAGAAAGGGCTATGGCAAAGCACTAATTGATTTTCTTGCCAGTAAATATGCAGATGAATATTCTGTTTTGCAAGTTGGAACAGGTGACAGTCCATTGACGATACCATTTTATGAAAAATGTGGGTTTGTTCGTTCTCACAAGATTCCCCATTTCTTTACTGACAATTATGACCACCCAATTTATGAGGGCGGTGTACAGTTGATAGATATGATATATTTGCAAAGATGTTTATAACTTCCAGTATTTGTCAACTTCTTACTTTTGCTCATATTATCACCTCATCAAATTCCGATTGAGATTTCACCTGTTTTAAGAGATTTAATAACTGTTATATTTTCTTATTAAATTCTCCGCAAACCCTTGAAAACACTGGATTTGTCGCAGGTGAGCTTTCCCTTATTTTTTCCCTTGTGTTATATATTCCCATATAAGTTTACAAACTCTGATAAGGGAAAATACAAGGGCACAGAATCTTTTGACGTATACTCGCAAACCAAGCTGTCACTCATTGTCCGAGTGACAGCCTGGTTACTTGCTATCCCTGATACCTTATTCTTTCTACCAGCGTTTCCTTTTTCAGATTACTGCTTAAAACGCAGGAAAGCACAATCTGCAAAAGGCTGACCAGCAAAATCATAGCAAGAATTGGTGTAATTGGAACATGATAGACATTCATTCCAAATATCCCATTATGCTTTGCATAGGCAAAGAGCACGTAGCCAAGTGGCAGACCAACGACAAGTGCTACACATATGGTGCCAACCGTAAAAATCAGTCCCTGTAACTGCAGACATAAATTTAATTGTTTATTTGTCATACCCACAGCCTGTAATACACCATATTCCTGCTTTTTTATCGTAATATTCATGATCATGGTGTTTGCCATATTCATAAAACCGATGAATCCTACAACCGCCATAAACAGATAACAGCCAAGCTTCATCGTGCGAGCTGAGAATTCTGCAGATTGTAACTGCGCATGATAAGTACCCATTTTTATATGCGAAGTATTAGAAATCAATGTATTCAGATTTTGCTCCACAGATGCCACATCTTTTTTGTCACAGTCCACCCACAGATAGCCATAGGCTGTTCCTCTCGGATTCATGGAACGGTATACACCTTCTGGAATGACAAGATAAGTGTCCGCGCTTACAAAGGATCCTGCAATCTTTCCCTGATAGGTATAGGTTTCACTTCCATTCTCAAAGTCAAATGCAATGGATTCACCCGGAGCATATCCATCTTGTTCCATCCACGTTGACCAGCCAAAGAAAATATCACCATTCTTTACCGCCTGATCATAGTCCATAGAGCCAATATCCCCATCCTGGCGCATAAAATCAAAATCATTTTTACTCACAATATCAGCCGGAAATCTTGTTCCGTTCAGATTTACAGAGACTATCTCTCTCGTCATGACATCTGTCACTCCCGGAATGCTTTTGATTTCTTCAATCAGCGAATCATTCAATGGATTATCCGTCAGAATCGTATCCAGATTATTCTCCGGATATCTTTCATCATACTCAGCAGAATAGTCAAGCTGCAGTTCAAATTGTCCATGATTAACGGAAAGACGTGCTTCATGCTCCGTGTCAATATTTCCCACATAATTAGAAATAATCACAAACAATGCGCAGGAAAGCCCCAGTGTGAGGATGGTACCAATGGTTCTTTTTTGGTTACCCATTACATTTGCCATTGCCATAGAAAACACGGTGACATTTTTTCTGCCATTTCGTTTTCCTTTTTTTTGTGTTTCTGCATTTTCTAAATACCGTATTGCTTCGATAGGTGAAATCCGTGAAACAATTTTCATTGGTTTACGCAGTGCCAAAGCAACGGTAAGAAATGATACGAAAATACAGAGAAACATAACAGGCAGGGAAAACAGAGGCACCTGCTGATTTTGAACTCCCATAGAGCCAGTTCCGGTTGATACAAGGTTCCCCTGTTCTACCAGCCAGTTAAAACCGCATTTTGCAATCAGAAAGCCCAGAAGCAATCCAACCGGTATTGAAAAAATTGTCAAAAAAATGCCCTCTCTGAAGATCAGTTGTTTCATCTGCTTTTTTGTTGCTCCCAGAGCCTTGATTTTTCCATACTCCTGTATCTTGTTGGCAATACCGACCTGAAAAATATTATAAATGACCACAACAGAGAAAAGTACAATTGCAAGAATCAACCCCCCGCATACCTCAATCGTTTCATAACTCGGCTGCAAGACCCATTGCAAATAGAGATCATTGACTATAACGTTTTTTTCTTCGATCCCACAAGCTGCTGCAATCTGCTTTATAACCGAATCAATATTATTCATAGATACATTTGCAGAATCATTTAAAGTAAAATAAATATTATACTGTCTGTCATTCTCTGCGACGTGCTCATCATAAAACTCCTGTGACCCGAAAGCAACATAAGATGCCTCGATGGTATACTCATCCCGATCATATAGGATTCCGCTGACAACAAATTCTTCCGGCTTATATTCTGACTGCATCCCTGCGCGGTAATCCAGTGTAACCGTATCTCCGATCTTTACATCACCATACCCCATTGCACGAAAAAATGCTCTTCCTGCGGCAATTTCCTGCATTTTTTCCGGATACTTTCCTTCCTTCAACTCATATTCTTTATTATAAGGAAGCATTTTTCTTGCAGTCTCATCCATGCAGACAAACCCGCCTTTTTCATTGCCTTTTATGATACCTTCGGTGCACATAGTGCCTGTAGCATCTATTTCCGCACGGCGGTTTACTTCTTTTAACTGCGATCCGTCTGCGGAAACAAACAGACCATAATTGCTTCCATATGATCCTGCCGCCTGACTTTTCTGTAAATGAATTACCCCATTTCCCACAGTACTGATGATAACAAGCAGCATCGTGGTCAGACAGATTGCCATCATGATCAGTATACTTCTTGTCCTGTTCCTTTTGTCATTGCTATATGCAATCCTGCTTATTGTCTTCATCTGAAATCCACCACCTGTCCATCCTCAATCACCAGAATGCGATCAGCGACCTGTGCAATTTCGTCATCATGGGTAATCATTACAATTGTCTGTCCATATTTTTTTGCTGTCATCTTAAGCAGAGCGATTACCTCATCACTGGTCTTAGAATCAAGATTTCCTGTCGGCTCATCTGCAAATATAATTTCTGGACGATTCACCAGTGCTCTTGCAATTGCTACTCTCTGCTGCTGTCCTCCGGATAACTGATTTGGCAGATTATAAATCCGGTTTTCAATCCCCAGAGTTGCAATAATATCATTTACATACGCTTCATCCACTTTTCTTCCATCCAGCCCCAGTGGCAGTACGATATTTTCCCAGACATTAACAGATGAAACCAGATTAAATGCCTGAAAAACAAATCCGATTTTTCTTCTGCGGAAAACAGCAAGGGCATCTTCCTTCATCCTGTATAAATCTTTACCGGCTAAAGTAACACTGCCTTTTGTAGGGGTGTCAAGCCCTCCAAGCATATGAAGTAATGTACTTTTACCGGAACCTGACTTTCCGACAATTGCGACAAATTCTCCCTGCTCAATCTGAATGTCCACCTGATTGACCGCTTTGACCTGATTCTCACCCGCGCCATAAAATTTACAAAGCTGCTTGGTTTCTAATATCACACTCATGTGTTGCCTCCTTTTCATCTTACATCCAAATTGTATCAGGGCAATCTTTCATTTCACTTTCAAAAAACGAGCAGAAGTCTTACAGAATTGTAAGATTTCTGCCCACTTAAAATTTAACCAACATATGATTAGCGCCTATTAGGAAAACACACTGTCAAAGGGGTTTGTAGCGGGGGTTAGCCCGCTACTGCGGTATCTTCCGTAGTGTTGATTTCAATGTACTCGGCAATCTTGCGGAGCTCGTCAGCAACTTTGAATTTCACGCTGATATTGCCGTTTTCATAGACCTTGATATAGTCCACAAGTTCAACCAAGATTTCACGGTTGAGGGCTTCAATGTTCTGATACTTCATAAAGGCTACCAGTGCAGGATGCTCATTGTCCACACCGTTTGCCAGTTCTGCGCGTTCAGCGTTCAGCCGGGTAAGCACCGCGGAAATATCAGAAGTCTGCCGTTCATAGTCAGCCTTCATATCCCGGTATTCCTGCTGGGTGATTTCACCGTCTTTCCAGTCCTGATAAAGAGATTGCTTGTAGCGTGTTATCTTTATCAGTTCCCGCTCTTTTGCAGCTATCAGATCGTCCAGTCGGTAAGACTGGCTTTTTTTGATTGGAGCGGAATTGATCTGCGTTACGATTTCTGAGTAGGAAACAGCTAAATGTACCTGATGCTGTACGGCGAACAGAACAGCAGCCTCCAGCCGTTCATGCTTGATTGAGTGCATGGTGCAGGCTGTCCGGGAACGGTTCTTGTAGGTTGAGCAAGAATAATATACATTGTTGTTCTTGCTAACGCATCGGGTAATGGCCCGCCCGCAATCGGCACATTTCAGAAAGCCGCTGAATAAATGTACCTCACGGCCTTTCGGGGAAGTACGGGTATCACGCTGTAAGAGAGCCTGTACCTTATCGAAAGTTTCATAGTCGATAATGGCCTCATGTGTTCCAGCCACTTCCACCCATTCCTCGCGGGGAACAGCTTCAATCTGGTGTACCTTGTAGCTTTTCACCCGGCTCCGGCCTTGGGCTAAGTCCCCGGTGTAGGTCGGATTGGTAAGAATGGAGTGGATCATGCGGGCTCCCCACATAGGATCGTCATACCCTCTTGTCGAAACAGGCAAGCCCTTTTGTACCTTGTAAGCCGAGGGGCTCGGTACGCCGTGTTCGTTCAGGTACAACGCGATAGCACGTTTTGATGACCCTTGAATAAGCATTGTGAAAATGAGTTTGACATTTTCAGCAGCATCGGGATCAACAATCAGCCTGTGCTTGTCCTTTGGGTGCTTTACATAGCCGTAAGGAGCAAATGCTCCGATATACTGGCCGTTGCGCCGTTTGTAATCAAATACCTGCCGGATCTTTTTGGAAGTCTGATAGCAGTAATTATCGTTCATCACGTTTGTAATGGGAACGATGATATTTGAAACGCTGTCGGGGTTCTTGTAGCTGTCCACATTCTCAGCAAGGCTGATAAAGCGAACACCCATTTGAACAAACAGGTTGTCGATCAAACTTCCGGCATCGCTATAATTTCGTGCGAAGCGGGACAGGTCTTTTACTATAACGCAGTTGATTTTACCACTCATGACATCCGCCAAGAGCCGTTGAAAATCTTCACGGTTAGCGTCCGTTCCAGTATGTCCGTCATCTACATATTCCCTGATACTTTCAAACTCGTCAATGTTGCGTCGGTAAAAATCGTTCAGTAGGTCACGCTGGTTCTTTACGCTGTTGCTATCGTCTTTTCCTTTTTTCAAATCTTCCTTTGAAAGCCGGATATAGATGCCCAGCCGCCAGCGGCGGATTGTGTAAGAGGGAGAGAAACTCTGCTGATACCCTCTGTTTTTTGCTCGTGCCATTGTTCCTCCTTCCCTATCACATTACACTTATATTATAACTCTGTCCGGGGAGGACAACAAGGATGCCTCCGCTTCGGGACACTTTGTCTCGAAGAAGCAAAACGAGCTGTAACCGAAGTTACAGCCCGCTTCTTTGCCGCAGCAGGAAATCCGTCAGCTTATCTTGGAGAGATGGCCCGCTTTCAGCAAATTCAATTTTCACGCCAACACCACCGATGCAAAAGCAGTATGGATTTTTGACAGTCTGCAAAAATCGAGAGATGCGCTCCTTTCGGGAAAGCGCATTGTCAAAGGTCATACCGCTCACATCAGGCAGGGACTCGGCAGCCACCGCGCCAATGTCAACGCTTCTCATTTGTTCAAGTTCCTGTGTAGTTAATTTCACGGTAAACCTCCTTCGCAGATTGATAGAACGCCTCCCGCTGTTTGGTGGGGAAACGCAACAGGCCAGCACCACCGGGATGCTGGCCTGTTGCCTTACTCCACCTTGGGACACTTTGTCTCGAGGTTTATTATAGTTTTTGAATATTAGAGAGCGCCGCACATATTTACTTGGCCTGTCCAAAGACAATCGTTATTTTCTGTGCGGCGCTCTCAACGCAAGTAAAGCGACAAGCCCGGAGGAACAGGCAGCCAACCTGTTCAGCGCCGGATCATGGCCTTGGGATGGCCGGGCCCATTTACAGTGTTGGTGTTGTTCGCTCAATCTCTTTTGGGAAATGTCACCGCGCACCCACCGTCTGGCTCCACGTACTTACTCAGGGTTGCCGTTATTCCCTCGCGTTAGGAAGAAAACCTCCTCTCATAAACCGAGACATTTTTTCATCAATTCCAAGTGGGTTAAGAAGAAAAAATCAAAAAGTTTTTTTCATGCGTTCAAGGCCACGCTTGATCGACTGGCGAATAGACTCCTCATGTACGCCCTCGGCCTCGGCAATTTCCTTAATCGACTTGCCAAGAATGATATGTGCGTCAATTCTGCGGCCCTGGATCTCCGGCAGAGAATTGAGAGCGTTCCACAGACGAAGAAAGGTTTCCATCCGTTCAAGGAGCTCCTGCGGGGTCGGCTCATGCAGGCAAGCGGAATATTCAATCCCGTCATCGCAGTCCAGAGAATACTGCGCCTTGTGCCGGGAGAGCCGCCGCTGGTAGGCCATTTCATAGCGGGCATCGGCCTTGAATACCTCGGCCACCTCGTCAGAAACTTCGATAAGCTGATCCTGCGTGTACCAATAATAAAAATCTTTCAAATTGATAGTAGTCATCGTAAAATCCTCCATTTCAGTTTGTTCGGGGTTGGTCGGAAACGAAATGGAGCAACGGCGGAGAACGGCACCGCACCTCGGGACACTTTGTCTCGAAGTCTGGAAAGCAAAATGCGCCTGTGCGACACAAGGCCGCACAAGCGCACGAAAAAGTATTATCGGTTATGTACTGTTTAATTTCATGTTCAAAACCGGACTGCTCCGACGGAGGGGCTACGCTTTTTTTAGCTGGTGCAGATCACGCGAACAATGAAATAATAAAATGAACACGGCAAAATAACCTCCCATCGGCTACCGTGTCCCTACAAGTCGTCATTGGTTTGTGTAGACGCAAAGAAACGGCGGCTCTGAAAATCAAAGCCGCCGTTTCAAATGGGCGTGTTGATAGGCTGCTGTACGACGGCTTTTTTTCTTTTGCCGTCGTGCGGCAGCTTGTTCCTTTTGCGCTTATCTTAACAAGCAATCCTCACAGAAATGTCACTGACACACGCTGTTTCGACAGAATAATGGGCTGAAATCTCACGAACCTGTGAGATTTGAAAAACCGGGAGAATAATCTCCCGGTTTTCATCGCAAATATTTAATTCTGCCGCAGTCTCTCTACAACGCTTTGCTTAACATTTTGCATGAAAGTTATGACGGGGGTTGCCAAGCAGACCAGCAAAACAATAGCTGCGACAACCAACAGAGAAATTACAGGATAGTGAAAAGCTGCATAAGGAACCATTCTTCTAAAGGCTGAGTATATTGGAATATATATCGCTGTTCCCAGTGTGGCAAGCAGTAGGAAAGAAATACTCCAATAATACCCGCCTTCCCAAAGCAATACATTTCTAATTTGCTTTTTCGTCATTCCTATACTTTCAAGTGTTGCAAATTCATGTTTCCGAGTATTTACACTAACAACCATTGTGTTAATGAAATTCATAATTCCTATCAGCAAAAATACAGCGGACAACCCTGCGGCTATAATCCTTGAGGTCAGCAAATATCCGGCCATTTCTTGCTGCTTTTCATATCGTGACAGAATCGTAATGCCCGGTAACGAAGCAGTAATGGATTGAAGCTGCTCCATAATCCCTTTGTCATAACTGCTATCAATCGTATCAAAAGCAATCCGAAAGATTTTGGTTTCTCCAGACAACTTCTCTATTGCCTGCTCACTGATATACAAATCAGGGGCAGTACCTCTCTCATTTCCTCGACCACTCTGAAAATCAGCGTCCAGAAAGCCAGTTGCCACTGTAAAGACCTGTTCCCCGGACTCACCGACAACGGTGATTGCTTGCCCTGGCTGAATCAATAGGTTTCCCTCATCATCCGTCATAGCGGGCAAAACCACCAACTCTCCCTTTTCAAAGGCGGTTAAGTCAATAGGCTTATCAAGCGTTTTATTAAGTTCTTCGATATATCTGGAATCTATTCCGTAAACGCCGCTCCAAAAATTATCTGTATAGTTTTTTCGTGTTTCCGCATTTGAAAAATCAAGACCTGATACGCCATCCAAGGAATCAATATATTTCCCGAATACATTTTCGTCGTAAATGACATCCATAGTGGGCCACGGTGAAGCAGAATAAGTGACGCGCAGATTTTCAATTCCCTGCATTGTTTCAATTTGCTGCAACATTTCATCAGAGAGCAGGTTTCCTTCTTCGGAAATGCTGTAAGTCAATGCGAAATCACTTTCTCCCCATTGATTTACAAAATTGTCGGGACTTAGGCTTGATAGTAGACCAGCAGAAACCAAAAACAATATTAAGCCTAAAAATAAGGACGCAAAAGTAAGGAAAGCGCTTTTAGGGTTTCTAAAAATATTATCTCGTGCCATCCGAGATAATTTTGTTCTATGGCTCTTATGATCTCGGTAACTCCTTGTATTTGCCTCCGTATAGCGTGAAGCCGCAACAGGAGAAATACTTGCAGCTATTTTCGCTGGTTTCATGCTGCCGATGATTGCAGTAAAAAATGTGAAGATTGCGGCACCCGCAAAAATAATGGGGGAAAAGGACACTATCTCCCCATGGTCTGTATCGCTTGAGTACATCATATTCATGGCAAACGGAACAAGTCCAAGCGAAACAATACCACCGACAATCAGGCCGCTGGGAATACCGATCACCGCCGTTCTGAATATTTGAGAACGCACGATCCGCTTGATTTGTCTTTTTGTCGTGCCTATCGTTTTAAGCTGTCCATAGAATTGTGTATCTCTTGAAATTGAGATATACAGAATGTTATAAATCAGCAAATAGCCGCTGATAATGATAAAGACGATAATAGCAGCCAGTGGAAGAACAATGGTGGTGGAATTGCTCTGAGCAATAGGTACAATTTCAAAGGACTGACTTTCTGTAAACGAAATCTTCCGTTTTAGTTTTTCACAGGATCGCAGGGCATTACTGTCATCAGAAAAAGAAATCATTGCGGTAGACACACTATCAAAGGGAAGCCCTGTTTGTGTTGCAAAAAGCTCCGAAACATAAGCGGCACCACGGTTGCCTGCACGTGAAGCCGAATAATCTGTGTAATAGCCCGACAAAACAAATTCATCGGAGATATATTGATAATCTGTTCCGAGTTGATAGGAAAGGGAAATATTCATCCCTATCTGTGGATCATCAATCCCCATTGCACGCAAAGCCCATGTAGGGAGCATAATTTCATTTTTTGCTTGCGGATAATCTCCGTGTATATCCGAAATTGTTGGTACACGGTGTTCTTGCCATTCTGTTTCGTCTATCCAAGTAATACTCAGCAGGGCATCGTCCATTCCAGATGTATCAATGCTGCCCAATCTCTGACTGATACCAACTACGGATACCAAGCTGGATCGGCTCAATTCTTCATATTGTTCTTCTGAGAGGCTTGTAATTGCCACATCCGCAGTCGTGCCCATCGCACGAATTTGCTGCATTTGATAGGTTTCAAAATAACTGCACCCCAAACTAAATACAGATGTGATCATAAAGGCGGTCAAGAATAATGCGATGGTAACGAAAACATTTCTCTGCTTATTAGCGCGGTAGCTTCTTTTGGCAAGACGATTGATTGTTGCCTGATTATTGTTCCCAAATAAAATATCATCCATCAATGTCACCCCCTGTCACTGTGCGATTTTTCCGTCCTCAATACGGATAATTCGGTCGGCAAGCTGGGCAATTTCATTGTTATGGGTAATCATTACAAGCGTTTGATGGAACTTCTGACTTGTAACTTTCAGCAAACCAAGAACATCACTACTTGTCCGGCTATCCAAATTGCCTGTCGGTTCATCTGCAAGTATAATAGCTGGTTTGGAAACAAGGGCGCGGGCAATCGCTACACGCTGCTGCTGGCCGCCGGACAGATTGTTAGGCATACTGTTCAGCTTCCCATCGAGAGCCAACATTTTCACGACTTCATCCATAAACCGCTTGTCCACGGTATCACCATCCAGCTCCACCGGCAGGACAATATTTTCATAGACATTCAGCACAGGAACAAGATTGTAATTCTGAAAGATAAACCCGATGTTACGTCTGCGGAAGATGGTAAGCTGTTCATCCTTGAGTTTCGATAATTCTTTCCCTTTTACTTTAATACTGCCGGAAGTTGGCGTATCTAACCCGCCCATCATGTTCAGCAAAGTAGACTTACCGCTGCCGGAAGTACCAACAATGGCAACAAATTCACCTTCCTCAATGGATAGGGTCACGCCATCCAATGCTTTTGTAATGTTCGGTTCGGTGCCGTAATATTTCTTCAAATCTGTCGTTTGTAATATGCTCATATAGAACACCACCCTTTCTTTTTGATGGCTCTATCATAAAAGGTAAACCTCACAGAAATGTCACGGGAAACAAAATACCTCTGTTTAATTAAATCTCAAATGTCATAGGCCTGTGACATTTTGTTTTTTAGCGTACTTATTTTATTGTCGAGGCAGAAAGACGGAAAAAGTTGAACCCCTCCCAACCTCGGATGTTACCCGGATATAACCGCCTTGCAAGGTTACGATCTCACGAGCCAGATATAGACCAATACCAATTCCATCTACATCATGTACGATGTCCTCTCGATAGAAACGCTTGAAAATTGCTCCCTGATGCTGTTCTGAAATGCCAATGCCTGTATCTGCAATGTCGATTTTCACATACATTTCCCAACTTTCAACCGAAACACGGATTTGACCGCCCTCCGGCGTATATTTCACTGCATTGTCCAAAATATTGAACAGTGCTTCGCTTGTCCATTTTCTGTCATGGGAAACGACCAAGTTCTCCGGGCAGTCCACTTGAACATTGATCTGTTTTTTCTCGGCGTTCAGAAGAATACCTCCCAATGCGGCGGCAAGCGTGTCATAAAGCGGCTGGCTTTTCTTTTCCAGAGAAATAACACCTGTTTCCAAACGAGAGGTTTTAATCATAGCCTGCATGAGAAAATCCAGTTTATCAAGCTGGCTGGCCTGTGCCGTTAGAAACTCTTTTTGTTTTTGCACAGGGACTTCATTTTCAAGCAGAGTGCTGTTAATCATTTTCAAGTTCGCAATCGGGGTCTTGACCTGATGGGAGATGTCGGAAATCAGTTCTTGCAGGTCAGCCCGTTCTTGTGCAATGCCGTTCTTGTTTTCCTGCATGACTTCATATAAACGGTTCAGCCGATATTCAATTTTATAGAAAAGACTTTCTTCTTCCACAGTCTGTTTCGGCTGCATATTCCCGGATAACATATCATCCATTAAACTGCAAAAAGCATCGGAGAACATTGCCAGTTTGCGGCGAACCAGCACCATAAAACAAACAGCGCAAACCAGCACAAAAATGCCGAACAATAATACATACCAGACAGCGGTTATATTTTGGGTCAGCCCATACAAAGCTGCTGAAACCGTCCCCATTGCCACCAGCAGGAGAACAGCAAAAAAGATACAGGCTTTGTTGACGGAAAGTTTTCGCACATTCATTTCAGCACTCCTCCGATCCACATATAGCCCATACCATATACCGTTTTGATATACTGACGGTCAGGTGTTTCGATTTTGTTTCGTACCCGGCTGATCGCCGCAGTCAGAGCGTGTTCATCCACAAAATTTCCGTCTGCGTCCCACAGCTTTTCCAACAAGACTTGCCGGGTCAAAACAATCTGCGGATTTTTCATCAGGATTTTCAAAAGTCGATATTCCAGTGGGGTGAATGTAAGTGGCTTTCCTGATAGAGTAGCACTCATTTCTGAAAAATTGATGGTCAGTGTGCCATCCTCATAAGTATCACCACCATATTGTTTTGTCAGCCTACCCAGCACTACCGCTAATTTCTTTTGAAAGACGCTCATAGGGAAAGGTTTTGTCACATAATCCTCTGCGCCCAGTTCATACCCTTTGAGCATATCGCTTTCCATATCATTTGCGGTCAGAAAAATAATAACGGTATCAGGGCGACGCTCTTTTATTTCCCGGCAGAAGTCAAAACCGTTCCCGTCCGGCAAATTTACATCCAGCACAATCAGGTCATAGTCCTGCTTTGTCAAGAAACTACTGGCCACTGATTTTGTCAGTGCAGAATCAACCGTATAGCCCGCAGTATTCAAGTTATAGCATAAAGTATTATTCAAAAGCCGATCATCCTCGACTACTAAAATTCGCATGGTATCACACTCCTTCATTTTCAGTATAGCACCCAAATGTCACAGAAACCTCACAATATTTCTGATTTTATTTTAGATACCAACCTCTGATCTTCGGGACAAATTGTCCCAAAGTTATAGGTATATTGTACCTCACATTTCCGCGATCATCAATTTTGCGTATGTGAAATTAAATAGTCAGTAGTATGAAATACACAGTCGTTCAAATAATATCACATGAAATGTAAAATCATATCAGGTGATGTTATGAAGATAGAACGAGATGAAAGACGCTTTGATTTTCACGATATAGGGCTCGCCATCAAGCGTGCAAGAGAAGCCAGCGGCATGACACAGGAGCAACTGGCCTATATTGTTGACCGCGCTCCGCGTACCATTATGTATAATGAAAATGATGGTCAGCATCCAAGCTTCAACACCTTTTATCAGATGGTTACAATGTTTGATATATCGGTGGATCAATACTTTTACCCGTCCCAGAATAGCGGGAGCGAGTGCAGGAAGCGGATTGATGCCATGTTGAACGCCTTGGACGAAAGAGAATTGAAAATCGTTGAAGCTACAATCCAAGCGATGAAAGCATCGAAAGAAACGGAGGAAACGTAAAAGAAAGCGTAACCTCCGTTTTTTGCGCCATGTTGCGGGTTGCGCGTTTTGGCAAGCAATTCGGGTGTGGCCACACTCCGAAATTTTTGCAGGGCGCAGGACCCGCAAAAATGCTTGTTGGGGAGCTCCCCAAACCCGCTGTACTTCGGGACAAATTGTCCCAAAGTCCCGGTGCGTTGCACCGTAGTCTGCGGCCCGTCACTATCGTTCCTGGGCCTTATTTTCACGCTCGTCTGTTATGCCGAGCAGATGATCAATGTTCGCTTTTATTGCCACGGCCTCCCGCATTTGCCGCTGGGCCTCCCGGTATTCTGCATAAAGCGCTTTCTTTTGTCCCGCCAGCTCACGGCGGGATTTTTTTAGTGCTTCAATCTTAGGGAGTTTTGCGCCGTTCAGTATGGTGTTCATAGTATCCTTTGCCGCCCGGTAAGTGGCAAGCTCCGCTTCGTGCTGGGCCAGATACTTTTTGCTGTACCGCGCAGCTTTGTATCCATCAAACACCGGGCGAGTCTTGGCATAGTCCACCGTGGCAGCCATCAGCTCCGAGGTTTTGGAAAGAGCCTCCTCCGTTGTGCGGAGCTCGTCAGACAGCTTGTGAAAGTGATCCACCGCAGCCTCGGTGCTGGCCGTCAGCGCCGCATAGTCTGTCAGATGATGCTCCTGCAAATATTGGAGCGCGGCGGCCATCTGTTTTAAGTTGTAGACCTTGGCCCATCGCTCATAGGCTGGGCCCTTGCCCTGGGCCATGCGCTCTTGAATGTCGATGATGAGATTAACTCGCCGTGGCGGAACCGTGGGCTCCTCTGGCAGCTCAGGGAGTGGACGTTCCCCGGCAATTACTGCCTTGATGTCCTCCGGGTCAAATCCGGCTCCCAGTGTAGAAGCCCGGAGCCGAGTCGGTTTTTCCTGCCCGGGCGCAAGGAATGAGATGACACCGCCGCGTCCCTGTTTCACCGAAAAGCCGGACTCCTCCATGAGACGAAGAAAGTCGGAAAAGTCTGTGGGCTTTTTCTCCAAAGCCGCGAGAATAGCCAGCCGTACCCGCTGCTTGGCAGAGGGTGGCTTTTCTCCGATCCACTGGCCATAGTGAAGAAAGCAGCCCTTGCTGTGCTGGCGCGGATTTTGGATAACAGACAGTTCATGTTCGATGCACACGCGGTCAGAGAGCTGCCGCAGGGCAAAGGACGAACCAATAAAATTATGAAATTTCCGAGAGCGGTCAAAGGCCGTTGCATTAAAATAAATGTGATTGTGGATATGGGCCTTGTCGGTATGCGTACAGACGAAGAACTGATACTTTCCCTTTGTCCAGCGCATCGCCGTTTCATAACCAATACGGTTTGCTTCTTCCGCTGTAACCTCCCCGGGCAGAAACGCCTGCCGGATCTGAAAGAACAGGGCCCCGCGAGATACGGCTCGGCCTGTCTCTGCAAGGTATTGACTTTTTACCAGAAGAAACTCGGCGGGAGCCGTGTTCGGGTCGCAGAGATAGGAAGATACGGCTCCCAGCTTTTCCGGGTTCAGGCCATAGGTAAAACGATCCTCCATCGTTTGAATTGCACTTTTTCCCGCCGCTGTTTTATAAGGGCGGATGTAGGTTGTCGCCGTAGAAATCCCTCCTTCCGGCAAATAGTATTTTTACTTTGGGACACTTTGTCCCGAAGTAGAAAAAACCGGGGAGCGGTATCAACCACTCCCCGGACGGGTCAGAGCTCTACCAGCGCGGAGAGCTGTTTCAAGAGATCAGACAGCGGCCCCCACAACGCGGCATAGTCCCGCTGTAAGGCTGCGAGTTCTTCGGGATAAATTGCGCCGTAGGTGTTGGCCTGAATTGCCACTTGGTTCAGATTGTTGGAGCATCGCCGCTGGAGCGAAACCAGCTCACGAACAGGCGAAAGGTCAACATGAAGCACATACCCACTCAGGGCCATTTTCCGCATATAGGCTCCCATGTTACGGATGCCAGCCTCCGCCATACGTTCTTGAATCAGGGCCTGCTCCGCCTCCGACACCATCACATGAAGATGGATCGGACGGCGGCGTTTCTTTGTCATCGCTCCTCACGCTCCCGGCTGCGGCAGGCGCGGGGCGGCTCCTTTACCTTATCCAGCGGCTTTTCCTGTCCGTCTGCCGGAACGGGGCGCGGCAAATGAAATTCACGGTGCAGGCGCAGCACCTCCAGTACAGACAATTCCTGTTCACGTTTCTTTTCCATACACGCTCCTCCTTATCTATCGCCACGGTCAGGCTGCCTGCGCTGGGGAGCCGGAGCCTCCGAGCCGCGATCTGCCTCCGCCAACTTTGCCGCGTTTTTCATCTGCTCGGCAATCGGACGGGGCCTGTCGGGATTATCAGGCGCAGGACGCAGCTCATAGTCGGATGCCTGCTTTTCCGTCAGCGGACGGGTATAGGTAAGATAACCCCAAGCCAAGAACGAGCCATTTTCCACCGGGACGCGCTGATCGTAATTGAAAATTTCATCCGGCTTGTTATAGGGCGGCTTCGGGAATGTCCCGATGTCCACAGGCCGCTGGGTAGAATAATACTTGTAAAGACCGGGAGCCTCGGTCTGCCTGATCCCCACGTTATAAATACGCTGATAGTCCTGCACCCGGTCTGTAAAATCCTGTTCCATCGCGGTGCGGTCATTTCCATAGTGACCCCATTCGTACTGCCGCTGGCCGTCCTTGTCATCATAGCAGGCCCATGTAACATAGCGGGATGGCGCGGTGGGATGTTCGCCCAATGCAAATCCACGTCCATTTTCCAGCATAACAGCCTTCAGAATCGAATAGCCTTGATTTTTGTCCATAGTACACCTCCCATCATCGAGACATTTCTTTGTTTTCTCTTTTCACAAACGGCTGGAGCTGATAGGGGCTTGTACCGTCCTCGGGCCGCAGAAAGTCTATCCGGGCCGCAGCACGGATAGCGTTCTGGTTAAGCTGCCGCTGCCATGCCCCTTGGCTGGGAGCCCACTTAAAGCCGTTGCTTTTCAGTTCCTGCCGCTGATCGGCATCGGGCTTTTCCTCAAAAATAAGCTGCAAACGATTTTCAGCCTCGTTGATTTTTGCCTCACCTCCGGGGAATGTCCAGCCAGCAAACTCGGAGCGGCTGCTCAGTTCCTCAATGCGCTGGCGCACACGGCGGATGTTGGCGTTGTTGTTGGAAAGCAGATAGGCGGGGTATGGCTTGCTTTTGTCCAAGTGCCATGACTGCGCCATATCTGCTTTGAGCTTTTCTGCCTGCTCCGGCGTAAGCTCCGGGCAGCCGTCCAGCGTTTTGTGTTTCCGAAAATACGCATTGACCGCCTTCATGGTGGTCTGCTGGGACTCCAGCCCCTCCAGCTTTTTTGTCAGCTTTTCCACGGCAAGATCATCGTCTGCGCTGATCCCACCCATACCAACAGAGCGGATTTTATCAAGCAGCTTTGAAATCTCTGCATACTCTCCATAGTTGCGATCCCGGGCGGCGTTCTGCTTGTGCTTCTTTGCCACAGGGAAGTTGCCGCCCCCGGAGATCAGAATAGAGGGTACACGGGCATCAATCACATTGCGTTCATTCAGATTTTCAGCAAGTTTCCGGGCATAACGATCCACCAGAGCGTCAATCTTATCGTGGTACATGGGATCGACACGGGCTTTCTGGCGTTCCGCCGCTGCATACGCTTCATCGACCATTGCCCGGTAGCCCGCCGTAGCGGAGCCCGGCTGATAGTCGGAAAAGCTGTTCATATCTTTTGCCCGCTTTGCGGCTTCTTCGTTGATCGGATAATATTTCGGCATAGTATCTCCTTCCACAAAAGCCGGAACTTTGGGACAAATTGTCCCAAAGCCCCGGCAGCTAAAATGTTGACAGCATCTCACGGAAACAGGGCCGGACATAGAAACATACACCTCCCGCAGAAAAGGGCCTTAAAAAGCCTTGTCATAAGCGGGTTTAGGCTGGCCTAATTGTCAACATATCAGCCCCGTTTTTTCCGCATATATTCCCGCTGCTGTCTGCGGTGTGCCGCCTTTGCACAGGCCGCCGAACAATAGGTTTGCCGTCCATCAGGAGCCACGGCTCTGCCGCATACCGGGCAAGCCTTGAAATCCGGCCTTGGCCCTTCTGCCAGCAGCGCAACCTCCAGCGCCGGATCAAGGGGCAGAACTGCCTCGCGGAAGTAGCGGCAATAAGCCCCCGTCCAGCATTTCCCAAACATATAGCACTCGCAATTCAGCGGCAGGCAGCCGCAGTCCCGGTCATAGTTGGCACACCATTTTGACACCAGCCTGCGGATTGCCGCTTTTTCTGTCCGGGTCAGTTCTCGGCCCACAGCATCACCTCCCGTTGCCCGGTGGTTTGAGCTGCTCCCGGTAGCAGAACACGCAGCCAATCCCGCGCCAGTAAGGGCAGCCGTCACAACGGGAGCCCTTCGGCGGCAGGCTTGGCGGCACACCCTTAAAGTAGCTTTTTTCTTTCATAAATCCCTCATAGGGGTTGTTGGTAAATCTCATTCATTATCCTCACTTTCGGTATCGTCCTCGTCCCAAGGCGGCCCATCGTCCTCGGGATCGTCATAATCAGCCAGTTCCTCACTGTAATCCTCTTCGGGTACAGCAGCTTTTTCATGCTTCGGGCGGTAGATTTTGAAGTACCAGCCTGCACCGCCGCCCAGAACAGCCACTGCCATGATTAGCAGAAGCGTCCCAGTATTACTTTTCTGCTGGGGCTCGGGTTCCGGCTCCTCCGCAGGTTCCGTCACCGGAGCGGGTTCGGGAGCTGTGCCAGCACACTCGGTCATGTTGACCGCGCAGACCTCGCAATCCGTATGGATGGCTCCGGGCGCACATTTTTCTGTGCAGGAGCAGGCCGGAAGTTCTCCGCCAGCGGCCTCCAGTGCCGCCAGCAGATCGGCTTCATCCACCATGTTCAAAAAGTAGGTGTGATACTGTTCGCCGTCCTCGTCCACAGGCTTGTCATAGTCAATGACAATGTAAAAGGTGTTGCCGCCGCTGGTTTCCACCGTGATGAACTGTTTGTTGGTTGCGGCATCGTAGAGCAGATCGCGGGTCACAAGGTTTCCATCCTCCGAAAAGCCCTCGCCCGGGGTAATGGTAGGCGCTGGCTCCGGGGCCGGAGTTTCTTCCACAACAGGCGGTTCCTCATTCCCGCCGTCCGAATAGGCATAGGCCGGGATTGCAAAGCCGCATAAAAGAACGGCGGAGCAAAGCCCCGCCGCCAACATGCGAAAGTGTTTCATATTCAGTTTTCCTCCTTTTCTTCTTCGGACTTCGGGACACATTGTCCCAAAGTACCTCCATCCTTCAGCTTTTCAAACAGCAGAGGGAGCTCCGTAAGGGAAATGCTCATACCGCGCACAATGTCCACGATCTCGCTGTTTTCCGCCTCCAGCTTTTTCTGCTCCAGCTCCTTGAGCCGGGCCTGCTGTTCACTGATTTTGGCCTTGACCTTATCAATCTCGGCCTGAATTTTCATGCTTTTGGTAGTTGCCATTTCAAAACCTCCTGTCACGGTAAACGCCCGTAGGCGTAAAAATGAGATTGCCAGTAGCTTGTATTCAAGTTTGCGTAGCCGATGGGATCTCCGCAATGCAGCATTTTTCCATCACCGACATAAATCCCGCAATGGCTCACGCCCGGCGTGTCATAGGTGCCTTTGAAGAACACCAGATCACCGGGTTTTGGAGAACTGGTCGGCGTACAGATGTTATAGAGCCCCTGGGCTCCCAGCCTGCCCACATTCCAGCCGGAGTGATTGATAACCCACGAAACGTACCCCGAGCAATCAAAGGAAGTGGCGGGAGAACTGCCGCCCCACACATAGGGATAGCCGATGTATTTCTGCGCTTCGGCAAGCATCGCGGCAAAGGTTTCATCGTCCAGATATTCTCCGGGCACTTCGTAATCACCGGGTTTCCCGGTAATGTACTTGTTCACATAGGGAGAATCCGGGAACAGATCGGGGCGGTTTCCCAGCGTTGCCATATAGATGGCATATCGGGAAAGCTGATCCTCGCCCATAACGTACACAGGTACATGGGACAAATCAAAGTTTTCCAACGTGACCGTACAGATGTAATAATCGTAAGACACCTGATAGGTGTCCGTATGGGAGTTGCCATCCTCGTCCGTCCATGTGTCGGTTTCTGTGCGATACCGGGTTTCCACCACCACATTCTCCGTTAGAATGTACTGGCGGTCAAACAGCATTTGCAGCGTTACCTGTACCTCGTCTATTGTCCATTGCCCCTCATGGAGCGCACACAAAAGAGAAAGCAGCACATAGGGGTCATGTTCGATTTCGTCCAGATCGAAGTGGTATTCGTCATAGTCATGGGTGCTTTCATAGGTGTCCAGATAATGCTGCAAATCATCTTCCAGCGCACAGTAGGCAGCTTCGGCGGCCAGCATATCACGATCCTCGCAAGGATAGGTGCTGGCCCCTAATGCACCGGCCCCGGCGTTCCCCAGCATAAGCATGGTAGAGGAACAGGACTGCATAGCAAACAGGAGTAACACACAGAGCACCGCAACCACGGCACATGCGGGATGACTTTTGACAAATTCCACTGCCCGGGCGGTCAGGCGTTCTGTGGCTGTGGCAGTTTTCCCAGCCGCAGCCGCGCCCTGCTTTGCAGCCTCCTTTGCCTGCTTGCGGTATTGCCTGCGAAGCCGTTGCTTCTGCCAGTAGCGGGTAAGGGCATTTTTCGTCAGCTCCGGGTGCTCCTGTGCGGCGGTGTGAAAATGGTAGTCTGCCGTGTATTTGGTATAGCGGGCCTCGGCCTTGCGTACCACTTTTGCCGGATGTTCCCGGACTTTACGGCGCACAAAGCGGGAGCCGTGCCGCAGCGCGGTTTCTCCCACAAGCTCAGAACGGTGTGCGCCTTCTGTGCCGACATTTTCCTGTTCCACTTCAAAAATCTTGCCATGCACGAAGCTGTGAACGGAACCGCTGGCAACACGGCCTATGCGTTTTACCGGGCCGGGCTTTTTCGGCGGCTTTTGCTTTGCCAGCTTCTCCCGGGCCTGTTCCAGTTTTTCGCCTTGGGACTCCATGTGGAGCTTTGCCGCCGCAGCCTGTTCCTGCTGGCTCTTTTTGCGGAACTTGGACTTCGGGACACTTTGTCCCGAAGTGTCGGAAGCCTCCGGCCCGGGCTGTTCCCCGTCAGGGGCGTGGGCGGTCTGCGACCAAGCCTCCTCCTTGGTCTTATTCGTTTTTCGTTTCATTCTTCATATCCTCCGGGCGGGTAGTCAGCAGGTCATAGATTTCTCCGCGAGGGAACCGATCCACAAACGGAATGGTTACATTTCCATAGAACAACAGCCCCTCGCCGGAATTGCTGTGTGTGATATAGGAAAGCTGATGCTCGGAAATACCGAGCTGTTTTGCCAGAATGGTACGGTCACTCTGCGCCTGCGAAAGCAGAATCATAAAATCCGTGTTGTCCAGAATGTTCTCGATTTCACGGCTGGCCAAAAGGTCTTTGACGTTCTGCGTCAAAGCAGATGGCACACATCCTTTTTTCCGCAGCATTTTCCAGACCGCCACAAAGTAGCTGGCTGTCAGCGGATCGCGGAGCAGAATATGAAACTCGTCAAAATAGCACCAAGTCGCCGCGCCCTCGTGGAAGTTCTGATCCACCGCCTGCGAAACAAACTCATTTGTGATGTGCATTGCAATCTTTCTAAGGTTTTCGCCCATGTTTTTCAGAACGATGCACACCACACGGCTGTCCGTCTTGACGTTGGTAGGATGGTTAAAGAGATTGAGGGAGCCTGTGCAATAAAGCTCTAAGGCAGTTGCCACGCGCCGGGCTTCGGGCTCCGGCTGGCGTAAGAGCTCTTCGTACAAATCCTGTAACAGCGGTGTTTTTGCAGTTTCCAGTCCGAGCGCCTGTTCCCGGTACACCAAACGCACACAGCGGTCAATGACCGTCTTTTCAATGGGCTGCAAGCCTTCCTTGCCGCCGACCACCAGCTCGCATAGGGACAAAAGAAAATCCGCCTTCATGGAAAGCGGGCTTTCTCCGGCGGCCATATTGAGCTCCACATCCATCGGATTGAGGTGGTGCGGGCTGTCCGGGGCAATCTCGATTACCTGGCCGCCCAGCCTTCGCACCAGTGGCGCATATTCGCCCATCGGGTCAACCACGATGATCCGATCCTGCGGGATGGTAAGAAACACATTCAAGAGCTCACGCTTTGCAGCAAAGCTCTTGCCGGAGCCCGTAGAACCCAAATACATCCCGTTTGCCGACTTCAGCTTTTTGCGGTCAGCCATGATGACATTGTGAGAAAGTGCGTTCATGCCATAGTAGAGGGCCTGCCCCGCCATGCGGAGCTCCCTTGTCATAAAAGGGATAAAGATGGCTGTGGAGCTGGTTGTCATACCGCGCTGGATTTCTACCTCGTTGTAACCAAGGGCCAGCGAGGAAACAAATCCCTGTTCCTGTTGCCAGTCCAGACGGCGCAGAGCGCAGTTGTATTTCTGCGCGATGCCGCCCACGGTAAACACATCGTTTTCCAGCCGCTGGCGAGTAGGGGCAAGGTTTACCACCGTAAAGGTCAGCAGAAACATTCGCTCATTGCGGGATTGCAAATCAGCCAAAAGCTCCGCTGCGTCCTTGCTGAATGTGATCAGGTCAGGGGGAAGAATATCCGGGTCATAGCCGGAGCGCACAGCCTTTCTCTGTTCCTCTACTTTCATTTTTCCGATGTCCGAGATTTTCCCCTTGATGGTCTTGATTGCCTTGAGCTGATCCACGGTCTGAATGTGCATGGTCACAGTCATTTCTGCATCCAGCTCCAAGATTTCCGCCAGCAGCTTATCCGAAAGCTCTGATGCCATAATCTGCAAGTAGGACACCGCGCCCCAATACTGGCCGATACGGAATGTTCGGGACTGGCGGAAGTCGAGACTGTCCGGGGCAATAAAGTCTTTTGTGCCGAGCCCGGTCTGCGGGATGTCTTTCCACGAAAAGCGGAATGCCTCGCGGCTCCCCGGATGCATCTGGCTATGAAGCAGCGCAAGGCGGGCCCGCCCGTCCATAGGCTCCGAGGGAACGCCCAGCCGCTTAAAGTTTCCCATGACATCAGCCTCCACACGCTCCAGACGGGGCCGTGCCTCCGCAATCCCCTCGGCGGGTATGCCAAAGGTGATGTATTTTGAGCGTTCAATGCCGTTATTGCTTTTGGCAATCTGATTTTTCAGCATCCCGGTAAACTCGTCCCGGACGCTGTTATAGTTGTCATCCGCTTTCGGGATATTGACCTGATAGCGGCTGCGAGAATGGGAACGGCGATTGATAAAGGAAAGCTGAAACGGCAGCGAACTATCAAAGTAGTTGAGAAATGAGCTCCATCCGCTGAATATGGCAGTCTGATCCTCGGTGGATGCCACGGAGTAATTGATGTCCTCATATTCCACGGTTTTTGTATAGAGCCCGCCCGGGAGCTTGCACACACCGTCCGGGTGCATGGACAGATACGGGATTGTCTGTTGGGCAGACAGGGTCGCCCGGCCTTTACCCTTGGCGGCGGCTCCGTTTTTCTTCTTTGTGTTTTTCAATCACATCCTCCTTTCCAGCGCCCGGCCCGGCAAAGGGCGCATAAATGTTTTCGGTTCGGTAGGCCCTGATCCCCGGCCTTAGAAACTTGGCCCGGATGATGTTTCGCACAACCTTTTCAAAGGGCAAGCCGTCCTTTTCATACATCGCCAGCAGGAACGCCGGGAGCATAATTCCCAGCATGAGAAACATCGCCCCGGTATTGCCGAGGGTGCCACGGGTCAGCAGATAGGCCGGAATCCCCACTGCGCCCGCGCTGCCGAAGCAGACAAGCTGGCGTTTGGTGAGGTTGAAAGCCATCTTTGTTTTGATTTTGGATAAATCGTTTGGTACGTTTACATAGGGCATAGATCACACTCCTTTCTGCACTTCGGGACAATGTGTCCCAAAGTCCGGGATGGTTGGTGTTACTTCATTTCCCCATACAGCCCAGCCGGGCGGGGTCTGCCTGGCAAAGAGCTCCACGCGGGGCAGATCGCCCATCAGGGAAATGATTTTGGCGCGGGCCTCGTCCGGCTTTTTGCTATGGGCTTCAATCGGGGAAATGATGAATTGATGAATGTTGGCAGCCTGCCGCTTTGGATGTCCCTTGGTTGCCAGCAGGCAGATTTCTGCATTGCCCCTTGTCCAGAAGCCAAGGCCGTAAAACCAGCTATCCGCCTTCTTGTTCTTTTTCAGCCAGACGAAAGCAACGGATTTATAGGTGAAGCCCCAAGCCTCGATCAGCCGGAGCGCCTCCGGGAGCTGCGGGAAAGTAGCCCATAAAAAGAGTGTGCTGTCCGGGGCTGCAAGATCAGCCACAGGCAACGCACATAAATCCTCAATGCTCATAGTGGGATAATGATTTTCCGCCGCGCCCTGCACTTTCTTAGCCGAGTAGCGCCAAGGGGGATCGGCGTAAATGATAGAATACTGCTGGATAATTACACTCCTTTCTCGCCGGAGCTTTTTACTGCCTGCGCCGCACGGATGCGCTCACTGGCGGCGGCATAAAAGGACGGGGCCGTTTCAAAGCATACAAAGCGGCGTTCTGTGTTGATGGCTGCAATCGCGGTTGTGCCGGAGCCAACGCAAATGTCCGCGACCAGTTCTCCGGGATGGGTATAGGTGCGGATCAGATACTCGCAGAGCTCCACGGGCTTCTGCGTGGGGTGGATGCCGCCGGACACCGTAGGCACAAATAGTACATTTCCGGGATAGCGGCGGCCATCGTTGGACTCCGATCCCTGCCGTTCAAATTTTCCATAGTTGGAGCTTGTACCGCTTCTGGAATGTACGCGGGCATAAGGCTTGCCATAAGTAAACTGCGGATTGTAGACCGGGGACTTCTGGTAAAACACCAAGATATTCTCGGACTTTTTCAGTGGAGCCCGGTTTGCATTGAGAAAGCCCGTTCCGCGCTCCTTGTACCAAATCCACTCATAGCGGAGCATGGCGAGGTTGGATGCGCCCAGCACCTTGTCAAAGGGGCACTGTGCGAAAAACAGCACTGCGCCATTCGGCTTGACCGCCCATTTCACCGCCTCCCACAGCTCCGGGAGCGGCAGGGGCACATCCCAATAATTCCGGGTTGTGCCGTAGGGCGGATCAGTCAGCAGCATATCCACGCTATGTTTTGGCAAAGAACGCAGGCCCTCGATGCCGTCCATGAGAAACAAGCCCTCCTTCGGGACACTTTGTCCCAAAGTGCGGCTATCGGTCATTGCGGGCCTCCTTTGCTTTGGCAGGTGCAGGCCGGGCGGCATTTTCTTTTCCAGCTTGTTTCGCGGCCTCGGCCATCTGCTCCTTGATCGGGGCAGGCCGTACCGCCTGGGCCCGTGCAACAAGCTGTTCCACCGCCGCATGATACGCCTCCACACCAGCCGCATTGATCCGCTCCTGTGTGGCGCGGTCAGGAATCCGAACCGTAGCCCGGTATCCCGTCCGGCTGGCAGGATCGGGTTTAGAGGGAGCGCCGAGGAAAATCCCGTTTTTCCCGTCCACAACCTTAAAATCGTCGATGACCACACCGCCAAAATTGACGCTGGCGAAGCCGATCAGTTTTCCCTGCGGCTCAATCGGGCGGACAGATACCGTGATCGGAACAACCGCCTCCTGCAAGACAGCGTCTGTCCGCATTTTTACTGCCTCATCAATGCTAACGCCCTTGACTTCCGCAAGCTCCGCGATGGGAGCATCAAACAGCCAGCGCCGTTCCTCCGCAGCAATCTGCTCCGGGGTCAGCAATACATCGTCTTTCTTACTCAGATAAAATTCCTCCTTTCCGCTTGCCGGAGCAGGCTGGGCGGGGTCGTCCATCAACTCTTTTCTTTGCAGGACGGCCTCTGTTTCCGCCATAAAGCGGTAAGCGTCTGCCTCAGTAAACTCCTCCGGCGTTTTTCCATTCCATAAGCGCGTTCCGTCTGCCCCGTATCTTCTCGGCATAAGCACCACCTCCTGTTAATGAGCGCCAAAGATACGCTGGGCAATGCTCCCGGTCTTAAAGAGCATGAAGCAAAGCAGAACCGTGTAGCCCACAGTTCCCCAAATCGCCCCAATGGGATCGCCGCCTGTTGCGATGCCTTGAATGAGCACTGCGTAAATTGCAACACATACAAGGATCAGCAGCCCTTGAAAGCCCACGGCAAACAGGGACTTGATGTAGTTCTGCCCGGTGCCGCCAAGCTCCCGGTTGGAAAGCGTAGCAACGGGGATGGGGGCCAGACTGGTCAGCAGATAGATTTCCAGCATCCTGCCATACACCAAAACGAAAATGATAATTCCCATCGCCTTCATTGTGAAGCCAATGAGCGCAGACTGCAGCCACAGCCCCAAAAGCGGCCCCAAGTCCATCGCCTCCAGCGAGGTTTCCAGTTCAGCAAGCATATCCGCCGAAACATCGGTAGAGCCTTGAATGAGCCCGCCTGCCTGCGCGATGACGCTCTGCGAGACATCGAACACGGCCATGACGATATTGAATGTGTTTGACAGGATCAGGATTGCACAGGCTGTTTTGAACATCCATTTATAGAGGTTCGCAACGTCAACCTCGTGCATATTGTTCTTTTCCAAAAGCATCTGCATGAGCTCATAAGTGGCAACAAAGGTCAGCACCATTCCGGCAATCGGCAGGATCACCGTTTCGGAAAGCTGTCGGATCAGGGAGAAAACCCCGGCGTGCCACGCCGCCGGGGTAGTCCCTACCTGTGCCGCAATCTCTCCGACTTGGGTATTGACGGTATCAAAAAGACCTTCGAGGTTCCCCATGATGCCGCCAATCAGAAGCTCTTTGAGCCAGTTTGTGAGCCAGTCGGTGAGGAAATCCATAAGCGCCTACCTTAAAACAGGCCAGACAGCAGAGGGATCAGTGTGGTGCCAATGACGATGATGCCGCCGCCC
>NZ_QUJT01000018.1:0-339 GCF_003480955.1 Clostridium sp. AM27-28 | reverse complement strand
CAAAACGTAAGATTCCTTCGCTTTCATCTGTTTTATCCCCAATTAGGTGTAAAACTCTGCTCGATGGCGGGCGGCGGCGTACAAAAAATCTATATGGTGTTTTTAAGAGAACCGTCCCGGCGGGACAGGTCAGGCAGTGACCTGTTCCACCTCCGGGATGGGTTTGAGATTAAAATGAATTTCGATAGAAATGTGTCTTGTTTTATCTTCGTCAATGCGTTCATGCACGACAATTTCTTTGATTAAGCGGTTAAGGGTGGCTGCGTCCAGCTCTGTGATGTTGGCATATTCCTGAATGGCTTCCACCCATTGTTTTGCGTCATTGGCAAGCTGGACTTC
>NZ_QUJT01000017.1:0-28479 GCF_003480955.1 Clostridium sp. AM27-28 | reverse complement strand
CCTTTGTTCTTAGAATTTTCAGGGTTTTACATACTGTTCAGTTTTCAAGGTTCCTGATGCTTTCGCATCGAACGCAGAAGGAGGGATTTGAACCCTCGCGCCGCTACTAACGACCTACTCCCTTTCCAGGGGAGCCCCTTCAACCTCTTGGGTACTTCTGCAGGTTGATTTTTATATCTTATGAAATTAATAACCGTTCTTGAAACGGAGAGAGTGGGATTCGAACCCACGCGCCCTTTCGGACAAACGGTTTTCAAGACCGCCTCGTTATGACCGCTTCGATATCTCTCCAAAAATGTGCTTAGCCATTATATAATGGATATTCATTTTTGTCAAGGACTTTTTCACTTTCTTTTTGAAAGTTTTCACAATCACCTGTGCGTCTTGACTCTTTAATTTTCGTTTCCGCTTTCTCAGCGGCAACAGAACATATTTTATCACTACTAAAGTATAAAGTCAACTGTTTTTTTGACTTTATTTATATTTTTTCGACAATCGAAAAAAAGAGGACGAAAGGCCCAAAAGTCCCTCATCCTCTTGATTCTATAACGTCTTCTGATTAGCCAATCAGCTTACCTACGTTCAGCTTAACGCCCGGGCCCATGGTAGAAGTCATGGTTACACTCTTTAAGTAAGCGCCCTTTAAGGTAGCTGGTTTTGCCTTCAGGATAGCGTCAATAAGCGTCTGGAAGTTGTCCGCTAACTGCTCCTCTGTGAAGGAAGCTTTACCTACTGGCACGTGGATAATGTTAGTCTTATCAAGTCTGTACTCGATCTTACCGGCTTTGATATCATTGATAGCTTTGGTTACATCCATAGTAACAGTACCAGCCTTCGGGTTCGGCATTAAGCCCTTCGGTCCAAGTACACGACCAAGACGTCCTACAACGCCCATCATGTCCGGAGTAGCTACTACTACGTCGAAGTCTAACCATCCCTCGTTCTGGATCTTCGGGATCAGCTCCTCAGCGCCTACGAAATCTGCGCCTGCAGCCTGAGCCTCTTCTGCCTTCGGTCCCTTAGCAAATACAAGGATACGAACGGTCTTACCAGTTCCGTGCGGCAGTACAACTGCACCACGGATCTGCTGATCAGCATGACGGCCGTCACAACCAGTTCTGATATGAAGTTCTACGGTTTCATCGAATTTAGCACCTGCAGCCTTCTTCACGATGGAGATGGCATCTGCAGCTTCATAAAGGCTTGCGCGATCTACTAATTTAGCAGCCTCTACGTATCTTTTTCCTCTTTTCATTATAAAAAACCTCCTAGTGGTATTGTCGGGGAATTCCCTCCCACGTTACTGATAAACATCCCGAAAATTACTCGGCAACTGTGATACCCATACTTCTTGCTGTACCAGCGATCATGCTCATAGCAGCTTCAAGGCTTGCTGCATTTAAGTCAGGCATCTTTAATTCTGCGATCTTCTGCAGATCCTCTTTCGAGATGCTAGCTACCTTAGTCTTGTTCGGTGTAGCGGAACCGGATTTAATCTTGCAAGCTTTCTTTAACAAAACGGCAGCCGGCGGAGTCTTTGTGATGAAGCTGAAGCTTCTGTCAGCATATACAGTAATAACAACCGGGATGATCATATCGCCCTGGTCTGCTGTCTTAGCGTTGAACTCTTTCGTGAACTGTACGATGTTTACACCGTGCTGTCCAAGAGCCGGACCTACTGGCGGAGCTGGTGTAGCCTTTCCAGCAGGAATCTGTAATTTAATATATCCTGTAACTTTCTTTGCCATTGTTGGCACCTCCTATAAATTGTGGTAATTGCGGGGATTTCCCTCCCACAGGCTCATAAATGAACCTCTTTACATCATCTTCTTGATCTCTGTGAAGTTCAGTTCAACCGGTGTCTCACGGCCAAACAGTTCTACACGAATCGTCAGGGTCTGTCTTTCCTCGTTGATGGACTCGATAACACCAACGGTATCTTTCCATGCCCCTGTCGTTACAACAACCGTGTCGCCGACCTCAAAGTCAACAACAACGCCGGTTTCCTTAAATCCGAGACCGGCCATCTCCTCTTCCGTCAAAGGAACCGGTTTGGAGCCCGGACCAACAAACCCGGTCACTCCGCGGGTGTTGCGTACTACGTACCAGGTATCATCATTCATAACCATGTTGATCAGTACGTATCCGGGAAACATCTTCTTGGCAACCTGTTTATTGGCTCCATTCTTGACTTCGATAACTTCCTGCATCGGCACGGAAACCTCTAAGATCTGATCCTGAAGGTTCCGGTTCTCGATCGTCTTTTCGATGTCAACCTTTACTTTGTTTTCATAGCCGGAATAAGTATGCACTACATACCAATTTGCTTCTGCCATATTTCTCACCTTTGCCTTTACATAACGAAGTGCAGTCCAAACACGATTGCCGTGTCAAGAGCCGCAATGATAAGTCCCAGCGCAACGGAAACGGCGATGACCGCTCCAGTCTGCTTCGTAACTGTCTCTTTGTCAGGCCAGATGATCCTTTTGTACTCAGCTTTTAGACCTTTCCAGAAACTCTTTTTAGGAGCTTTTTTGGTATTTTCTGTATCACCCATTTTTGTCCTCCAAAGCGCTCAGGCAGATGCCCGATCGCGCAGAACCAACCAGTTACTCTTACTTCGTCTCTTTGTGTAACGTGTGTGTCTTACAGAATCTGCAGTACTTTTTGGTTTCCATTCTGTCCGGATGAGTTTTCTTATCCTTGGTCATGTTGTAATTGCGCTGCTTGCATTCTGTGCATGCCAGTGTAATTCTTGTACGCACAACTTCCACCTCCATTTTTCTTAGTATGCGATCTTTCCACTCTCCAACCGGAAATCTGGTTTTTGAGCATAAAAAAAAGACCTATGTTCTTCCATTCGCCCGTCTACTATATCATAAAAGAAGCGGCGCGTCAAGCAATAACTTGCCGACATTCGCCGCCTCTTTTATATTATAGATATCGTTTTCACTTAGTGCAGGCTGGAACCAGATTCTGCCCGCGCCTCGTATTTCACATTATCAGGATTTACAATGATGCTATAAAACAATCAGAAACGTTTACTCATCGGTTTCTTCCTCATCTGCCGCCTGGCTTCCGATAAAATGCGCCATTTTTCCAATCTTACCCATATGGCTTGTATCTACGCGGGTGATCTCCGGCTCATCAGCTTCCACAACATCATCCTCAAGCGCGGCGTTCTGATGCAGGGCGCCGCCCTCCTGGTTCTCCGCATTTTCCGGATTTTTTGTCACGGATGGATATTCTTCCGGGTTTTCCTTGGCATCCGCAAGTTTTTCATTCATGAATGTCTCAAACTGCTTTTGCTCTTCCTCGCTGGAAAATGCCGACTTGGCGATAAACTGCCAGGTTTTCTCGTTCGTCTCAAGCAGATACATCCGCTCAATCTCAACCATCTGCTCAATGTCGCTGTAGCTGTAAGTCTTGGTCATCTCCTGTGCCGCAACCGTCATGGTCAGTGTCTTCTCATCCAGCGTCAGATGTACGACTGGGAAATTGCCCGTCTTTTCCAAATTTTTAAGTCCGCTCCGTTTCCAGATCATCCGCTCCTGGTTCTGGTTTGAAATCATGTAAAACATGCCGATGCCGACCAGCACCGCTATCACGATGGACGGTACAAGAAGAACCAGATTGCCCTTTGCCTGCATCACATTTTTTCCCAGAAAGAGAGCTAAAAATGCGACATATAAGAGTGCCGACACCATCTTCATTTTCTTGGACTCATGCTTAAGCACGTTCCAGTGAATCCAGTTTTTATAATCTTCCTTTTCCAGGCGATATTCAAATTCCTGCATTCTTTTTACTCCTTTTCTTTCTTACTTGAAATCTCCCCCGCATTCCTTCCGTCTCCTGAACCTCTTTTTGCCTCTCCCGCAAACTTTTAGATTCAAATGCTTTCTACTATTCTTTTCATCCAGAAATGCCGGAGTATTTCCACTTATAAGGCTTCCCTCTGCCTATCTTCTCTATCATATCCCACTTTAGCGTCCTTGTCCAATACAAACGGCAAAAAAACAGACTTTTTCAATCCCCGCAGACAGAAGCGCCCGGGTACACGCTTCCGCCGTGCTTCCGGTCGTATAAATATCATCCACGAGAAGCACGTTTTGCACACCACTTGCCCGGATTGCCTCCGCATCTGCCTGAAACGCCTGCTGTAAATTCCGGAGCCGTTCATCTGGATTCAGCTCTTTCAGGGGTTCTGTATTTCGTATTCGATATAAAAATTCCGGGCACACCGGCATTTCCAGCCGCTCGCCCATCCGCTTTGCCAGAACCTCCGCCTGATTGAAACCGCGTTTCCTTTTCCGCGCCGGGTGGACCGGAACGGGAACCAGACCGTCAAACTGCCACTCCTCCCGATTTTCATACTGCCTCAGCTTTTCCGCTGCAGCTTCGGCATAAAAATCGAGATATTCCCTCTTATTTTTATATTTAACCGCTGCCATCGAGCGCGCAGCTTCCTCCGTATAGTTAAAGAGTGCCATCCCACGTGCAAATGACCGGCGGTGTTTCACACAGTCTGGACAATATTCGATTTCTTCACTCCAAACTTCTTTTCCACATTTCTGACAAACCGGCGATTTGACAGGCGAAAGCCTCAAAAGACACGAAGGACAGATAAGCCCGCCCTTCGGCGTCACGATCTCCCCGCAGACCGGGCAGCGCCTTGGATATAGCGCATCCAGAGCGGCGCGGGGGAATTGATTCCATTTTATATTTTTTATCACAATGTCTCCATAATTTCTTCAATGCGGTCGCGCAGTCCCGAATAGCGCTTCTGTTCCATCGCATTGTCCACCATCTGCTGAAACACATACGGGACACCGACCAGGCAGACACAGGCTCTTGCCCTTGTAACCGCCGTGTAAATCAGATTCCGCGTCATCAGCATCTGCGGTCCGCTCCAGACCGGAATCACGACCGCCGGATACTCGCTTCCCTGCGACTTGTGGATCGTGATCGCATATGCCAATTCCAGCTCCTCCAGCTGCTTGAAGCTGTACTCGACACGTTTTCCCTCATCATACTCCACGGTTACCAGCTCCGCAAAGGTATTGATCTCGCGGATACGCCCAAGATCCCCGTTGAACACGCCGGCTCCCTTGTCCACCGGGATGCCGCTGCGGTTGTAGGAAGTCCACTCAATCTGGTAATTGTTCTTGATCTGCATGACCTTGTCGCCCACACGAAACGTCGTCTCGCCATACTCTTTTTCCGCCTTTTCTGCCGATGGCGGATTTAAAAATTCCTGCAAAATGGAATTTAACCGTATCGATCCCAGCACTCCCTTCCGCATCGGCGTCATGACCTGTACCTCAAACAAATCGGCATGGACGTAATTCGGCAGTTTTTCACGTACCAGCGTGATCATTGCATTGATGATCGCATTCGGATCATCACGCTTTATAAAGAGGAAATCCCTGCTTGACTTTCCGATCGGAATGCGCTCTCCGGCATTGATGCGGTGGGCATTGACGATAATATCGCTCTGCGCCGCCTGCCGGAAAATCCGGGTTAGCTTTACCACATGGAAACACTCTGACTCGATGATATCACGCAGGACATTGCCCGGTCCGACGCTCGGAAGCTGATCCACATCACCTACCAGAATCAGACGTGTGCCGACATTGACCGCCCGGAGCAGCGAATGCATCAGATTGATATCCACCATCGACATTTCATCGATAATAATGACATCAGCTTCCAGTGGATTGTCCTCGTTCCGCTCAAAATGCATCGAAGTCGTCCGGCTCTTCTCATCCTCCTCTGGCATTCCCGTCAGCTCTAACAGGCGGTGAATCGTCTTCGCCTCATAGCCTGTCGCCTCGGTCATCCTTTTTGCTGCGCGTCCGGTCGGGGCTGCCAGCAGGATATCCATGTCGCCCTTTTCAAAATACCGGATGATCGTGTTGATCGTCGTCGTTTTTCCGGTACCCGGGCCGCCCGTGATTACCAAAAGTCCGCAGTTGACCGCCTCAATCACCGCGCGGATCTGCAGTTCATCCAGCTCGATCTGTTCCTCTTTCTGGATGACTGCCAGACTTTTCCGAATCTGTTCTTCCGATTCGGAACCAGTGATGTTTAAGTCGTGCAGCATGCGGGCGGTGTTTAGCTCGGTATAATAGTAGTGTGATGCATAAACGGCGCGTTCCGGGGCGTTTGCTATATTTGATACATTTGATGCATTCGGTTCACCCAAAACATCTGGCTGCGGCTGCATCTGCCCCGACACTGCCGATTCCGCCTGAACAAAAACATCCATTTCTGCTGTTTTCTGCTGTTTCCTCTCCCGGATCACCAGCCGTTTATCCATCTGCATATCCATCAGATGCTTGTCAATCTCGGAAATCTCAACCTGTAGAAGCTTTGCCGCCCGATCCGCCAGCTCGTCCTCCGGCAGGTATGTGTGCCCGTTCGCCGTCGCCTGATAGAGTGTATACAGGATGCCGCTCTTGATGCGGAAATCCGAATCTGCCACGATTCCTATCTTCGCCGCGATCTCGTCTGCCATCTTAAAACCGACGCCCGGAATATCGTCCGCCAGCTTATACGGATTGTTCTGGAGAATCGTGTACATTGCCGGACCGTATTCCTGGTAGATTTTAACCGCCAGATTGATGGAAATGCCATAATTTTGCAGAAACATCATCGCCTGGCGCATATCGCGCTTTTCCTCGACCTGTTCACCGATGGACATCGCCATTTTTTCACTGATTCCCTTGACCTCCGCGAGGCGTTCCGGCTCTTCTTCCATGATGCGGAATGTGTCCGCCTTAAATTTTTTAACAATCCTGGAAGCTAAAGCAGCCCCGACACCTTTGATGGCGCCGGAGCCTAAATATCGTTCCATGGAAACAGTATCCTCAGGCGCTTTCAGCTCATAGCTTTCCACCGCCATCTGTTCCCCGTAAATCGGATGCTCGGTCATACGCCCGCTCGCCTCGATCATCTCGCCCTCTGCGATGTAGGAAAAAGTGCCAACCAGCACATATTCCTCCCCGTCGTCCAAGCCGCTGATAGAGAGAACCGTATAGCCATTGTCCTCATTGCGGTATTTTATTTTTTCAATATATCCTTTAACTGCTGCCATATTTTTATGCTATCCGCCTTCCGGCGGTTCTCTTTAATCGTAGTTTTTCTTCTCACCGTGTGCGAACTCGATAAACTTACCCGTTCCGATCGCAACTGCGGTCAGCGGATCCTCTGCGATCATCGTGGAAATGCCAGTTTTCTCCTCGATCAGGGCATCCAGACCGCTTAACAGTGCGCCGCCGCCTGTCAGTACGATACCACGGTCAAAAATGTCGGCTGCCAATTCCGGCGGCGTCCGCTCGAGTACGTTGTGAACGGCATCTACGATCTGGAGTGCCGGCTCGCGCAGCGCTTCCAGCGTCTCGTCGGATGTGACAACGATCGTCTTCGGAAGTCCGGTAACCAGATTTCGTCCGCGCACTTCCATTGTGATTACCTCCGGACGGCGGTATGCCGCACCGATATTTATCTTGATCTCCTCAGCGGTTCTCTCACCGATCAAAAGATTGTGTTTCTTTCTCATGTAACGGACCAGTGCCTCGTCGAAGTCATCACCAGCCACTTTAATAGAAGTGCTGACTACGGTACCGCCCAGAGAAATAACGGCGATATCTGCCGTACCACCACCAATATCTACGATCATGTTGCCGCACGCCTTGGAAATATCGATACCAGCGCCGATCGCAGCTGCTACCGGCTCCTCGATGATCGAAACCTCGCGTGCGCCAGCCTGGTAAGTCGCATCCTCAACCGCCTTGCGCTCTACCTCGGTCGCACCGCTCGGGATGCAGACGCTGATACGCGGCTTGCGGAGTGTCTTCTTGCCGACTGCCTTGTTGATGAAATATTTCATCATCTTCTCTGTCACTGTATAATCTGAAATAACCCCCTGGCGCAACGGACGGACCGCTACGATATTGCCAGGGGTTCTGCCGATCATCAGGCGGGCTTCCTCGCCGATCGCCATGATCTTATTCGTATCCCGATCGATCGCCACTACGGACGGCTCTTTCAGTACGACACCTTTTCCCTTGATATATACAAGGATGCTGGCTGTACCCAGATCGATACCAATATCATTGGACATCAACATAGTTGTTTTCCTCCTGCTCTGAATATGCACTCTTGAGTACATAAATCTATGAGTTTCATTGTATTTTATCTTCTTTATTTCAGCTTTTTTCGCTGCCATCCAGCCCGCGCATTGTTTTAGAGCGGACTATACCACTTACTATTATATACAACTTTCGATTCTTTTGAAAGAGGTTTTTATTTTTTTATGGACTTTATATTTTTTTTATGAAAGGGACATATTTTAGTCACAAGTTTCTCCTATAATACAAATATGTTATCCGAAAGGGTAACAGGCCTTTGTTTCAAGTGTTACTTGAAATAAAAAAGCTTTTTCATACTCATACCGGACGATACAAATCGTCCGGCCCCCCTAAGCCAATTTCTTTTTTATATATACCTACCATTCCCAATTTAAGAAAAACAGGAACGCCGTCGGACTCTCAGCCGATGGCGTTCCTGTTTTTTGTCAGTGCCAGGCACCTTAGAAAAAGGGCTCTATACTGAATGTTGGGGTACGCTGAAAAACATTTTTTTCTTATATTTTCAGACTCCACTCACTGCAGTCCCAGACCTTCGTTGCGAATCCCTCATAGAAATCCGGTTCATGGCAGATCAGAAGGATATTTCCTTTGTACGCCGCCAGCGCACGCTTTAACTCCTCCTTCGCCTCAACGTCCAGATGGTTCGTCGGCTCGTCGAGAAGCAGAAGGTTCGTCTCGCGGTTGATCAGCTTACACAGGCGCACTTTTGCCTGCTCGCCACCGCTGAGCACGCGCACCTGGCTCTCGATGTGCTGGGTCGTCAGACCGCATTTTGCCAGTGCGGAACGCACCTGGTACTGGGTGTAGGACGGAAATTCTTTCCAGATCTCATCGATGCAGGTCGTCGTATTGCCCGGCGCCATCTCCTGTTCGAAATAGCCGATGGAGAGATAATCGCCCAGCGTCACCTTGCCGGACACTGCTGGAATCAAACCTAAAATACTCTTTAAAAGCGTCGTCTTTCCAATTCCGTTGGCACCGATCATCGCAATCTTCTCGCCGCGCTCCATATAGAGGTTCAGTGGACGGGAGAGTGGCTCGTCGTAACCGATCACCAGATCCTCCGTCTCAAAAATACATTTTCCGGAGGCTCTCGCCTCCAGGAAGTTGAACTCTGGCTTCGGTTTTTCCTTCGCCAGTTCGATCACATCCATTTTATCCAGCTTTTTCTGGCGGGACATCGCCATATTTCGCGTGGAAACACGCGCTTTATTACGTGCCACAAAATCCTGCAGCTGCGCGATCTCCTGCTGCTGACGCTTATACGCTGCCTCGAGCTGCGCTTTCTTCGCCTCGTGCACCTCGAGAAACTTGTCGTAATCGCCCACATAGCGGTCAAGCCGCTGATTTTCCATATGATAAATGATATTTACTACGCTATTTAAGAACGGAACATCGTGTGAAATCAGGATGAACGCATTTTCATATTCCTGCAAATACCGTTTCAGCCACTCGATGTGCTGCACATCCAGATAGTTCGTCGGCTCGTCCAGCAACAAGATATCCGGCTTTTCCAGAAGCAGCTTGCCAAGCAGTACCTTCGTTCTCTGTCCGCCGCTCAAGTCCGTTACATCGCGGTCCAGACCGATGTCGGTCAGTCCCAGCGCACGTCCAACTTCCTCTACCTTCGCATCGATGGAATAAAAATCGTGGTTCATCAGAAGATCCTGGATCGTTCCCAGCTCTTCCATCATCACGTTCATCTCATCCTCCGATGCCTCGCCCAGATGGTCGCAGATTTCATTCATCTGCACTTCCAGCTCAAACAGGAAGGAAAATGCGCTCTTCAAAACCTCGCGGATCGTCATGCCTTTTTCCAGCACCGTGTGCTGATCCAGATAGCCGACGCGCACCCGCTTTGACCACTCTACTTTTCCCTCGTCCGGCTGCATATGCCCGGTAATAATATTCATAAACGTCGATTTACCCTCGCCGTTCGCACCGATCAGACCGATGTGCTCACCCTTTAACAGGCGGAACGAAACATCCTGAAAAATCGCCCGGTCACCAAAACCGTGGCTTAAATGTTCTACATTCAGTATACTCACGTGTGTACCTCTCCTATTTTTCTTTTTATTGTAAATTGTTTGTATTTGTTGAATTGTTCTTCTTTTTCTGCAAATTTTATCCTGGAAAACAAATCCACTTCATATAAGATTTGCTTTCTGTACGTCTGTCTGCTGTCTGTGGCAAAGCCGACTTCGATTTATTGTACACGAAGCGTGCTTTTGTGGCAAGCGGAGATTTTGGAATTATCTTTTTTCACCCAGATGCCTTGAACTTTTCTAGATTTATATAGTAAGATAAGAAACAACTTCATTTTAGATACGTTTTTCAACCAATGAGAAAATGACTTGATTTTCTAAAGGAGGTTTTATGTATACCTATACCTGGTACCAATGGCTAGCTTTTTTCTATGTATACTGCTTTTTAGGGTGGATTTTCGAATCGACTTATGTTTCCCTGAAACAGAAACGGCTCGTCAACCGCGGATTTCTGCGGCTTCCGATGCTGCCGCTCTACGGTTCCGGCGCGGTGATGATGCTCTGGGTGTCCCTGCCGGTGCGGGACAGCCTGCCGCTCGTCTATATTTCCGGTTTTATCGCCGCCACGGCGCTTGAATATGTCACCGGCGCCGTCATGGAACGCCTATTCAAGGTCCGCTACTGGGATTACAGCAGCCAGCCGTTCCAGCTGCACGGCTATATCTGCCTGAGTTCCTCGATCGCATGGGGATTTCTGACGATCCTTATGACCGATGTCATCCATGATCCGATCGCCCGCACTGTGCTTGCGGTTCCTCCGGTTATCCTGCTCATCTGCGATTTTGTCATCAGCGTTCTTTTCACCGCCGATGCTTACGAATCCATCAAGGCAGCCCTGGCTCTGGGTCATACGCTGGAAGCTATGACGAAGCTCAAAGCCGATATCGAAGAGCTACAGTCCAAGATCGAGCTGCTGCGTGAGGAAGCCATTGAGCGCGGCGCTCTGACCCGTGAAGAAACAGCCGAAAAACTGGCAGCCGCCCAGGCAGAAGCCGCCCGCAGACTTGCCGCCGTCCGCAGTGACGCCGAAGAACGCCTGGCAACCGCACGCGCCGAGACTGCCAGACAGCTGCAGGCGGCTGCCACCGAACACAAAGAGCGCCTGTCTGAGACCAAGGCACTCGCCGAAAAACGCCTGTCCGATGTTCGAGAAGAAACCACCTCCCGCATCGAAGCTGCCAAAGCAGGAAACGCAGAACGCATCGAAGCTGCCAAACAGCGCGTCAACGAGCGCATGGCCGAAGTCCGCACCGAAGTCGATGCCCGCATCGCCTTCGACAACCGCCTCACCCGCCTGAGCACCCGGTTAGAAGAACTCAAACACCGCCGCCAGTCCCTGCGCCCGGCTAAAAAGCTCCATGCCTTCTACCGCCGCGGGCTGCTGAGAGGAAATCCTACTGCGGTTTCGTCGAAATTTGCAGCGGCGTTGAAAGAATTAAAAGAACAAAATAGCACAAAAATAGGACCTTTCGCATGAACGAATGGTCCTATTTCTTTTAGGGACTTATTTCACATCTTCTTTTTATTTTTCTACAGCAGTCCATTGACAATCGTCATCACAGACTCGCCTACCTTCTCTGATTTCGCTGCCGCGTCTTCCAGGGAGGTACCTTTCACGCCGTAGTAGAACTTGATCTTCGGCTCGGTTCCAGACGGGCGGACGCAGAGCCATGCGTTGTCTTCCAGTTCGTAGTAGAGAACATTGGAGGATGGAAGTCCGGTCGGTTTTACCTCGCCGGTTGCCAGATCCTTGACGGTATCTGCCTTGTAATCGCGGACAGCCAGCACTTTATGTCCGGCAAAATCGGACGGTGTGTGGGCGCGGAAATATTCCATGATCTCCTGAATTTTTGCCAGTCCCTCGATGCCCTTTAAGCCGATGGACTTCACTTCATCTTTATAATAGCCGTATTTCTCGTACATCTCGACCATCGCATCCCACAGCGTCATGCCTTTTTCCTTGTAATAAGCAGCCGCCTCGCAGAGTGCTGCGGTTGCGGAAATGGCATCTTTATCGCGTGCGTATGTACCGATCAGACAGCCATAGCTCTCTTCCATGCCAAACAGATAGGTTCCTTTGCCTTCCTGCTCATTTTTGAGAACCTGTTTGCCGATCCACTTAAATCCGGTCAGAACCTCGATGAGCTCTGCGCCGTAATTCTTCGCAACTGCATCTACCAGATTCGTCGTAACGATGGATTTAACAACCTGTCCATCTGCCGGAATCTTGCCGTTTGCCTGTTTCTGGCTGAGCACATACTCGCAGAGCAGGGAGCCGGACATATTGCCGGTCAGCGGAATGTATTCGCCGGACTTGGTATCTTTGACATACACGCCCAGACGATCGGCATCCGGATCGGTTGCCAGAACGAGGTCTGCATTTTTCTCTTTTGCCAGAGCCAGTCCCAATTCAAATGCTTCCTTTGCCTCCGGGTTCGGATAGCTGACGGTCGGGAAATCGCCGTCTGGAAGCTCCTGCTGCGGAACCACATATACATGGGTAAATCCAAGCTCTTTCATCACACGGCGTGCCGGGATATTGCCCGTGCCGTGAAGCGGTGTATACACGATCGTGATCTGATCCTGCATGCGGTCAATCGCGCCCTGATTGACTACCTGTGCCTTGACCTGTGCAATATATTTGTCGTCGATCGCTGCACCGATGATCTCGTAGAGTCCTTTTGCCTTTGCCTCTTGTGCTCCCATCGTCTTAACGGTGGAAAGATCGGTGATCGCCATAACTTCCTCAGTCACACCCTTGTCATGCGGCGGTGTAAACTGTGCGCCGTCCTCCCAGTAAACCTTGTAGCCGTTGTACTCCGGCGGGTTGTGGCTGGCAGTGATGTTGATGCCGGCGATGCAGCCAAGCTCGCGGACTGCAAAGGAAAGCTCCGGCGTCGGGCGCAGCGTCTCGAACCGGTACGCCTTGATGCCATTTGCCGCCAGTGTCAGCGCTGCTTCCTCGGCAAATTCCGGGGACATATGACGGGAGTCAAATGCGATCGCCACGCCTTTTGCCGCGCCGCCCTGCTTGATGATGTAATTTGCCAGTCCCTGGGTCGCACGGCGGACGGTGTAGATATTCATCCGGTTAATACCTGCACCGATGATGCCGCGCAGTCCTGCCGTACCAAACTCCAAATCCATATAGAAACGCTCTTTAATCTCATTTTCATCGCCCTCAATGGCGCGTAATTCCTCTTTCGTTGCCTCGTCAAAGTATGGATTTTCCAGCCATTCTTTGTAAATCGTCATGTAATCCTTCATGATTCACTTACCCCCTGCTTTCTTCTAGGATGACTTTCTTTTTCTCCATTATAGTATAATTATTCTGAAAAATAAAGAGAATTTCGGTTACTATTCTTTGTCTTTATTTTTTCGTTTTTCAAAGTTTCTCCATGATATATCGAATACGCTTAACCAAAGAATTTATATGCATATGTAAATCAACCTTTCTTATCGGATTGCCTCAAGAAAGAGGTTCCGCGCCGTCTGCTGTTCTTCCAGCTTCTGCAGTTTTTCGATGCTGCGGACTGGAATCCACGCCTTGCCTGCATTATAATAAAAATTTAACTGTTTCCAGTATTTTTCCGGATATAAAAACAGGTAATAGAGGTATGTCCGCTCCTGTGCATTCAACGGCAGAATACGATCATACGTCTCCAGCAACCGCATCCCCAGACGCAAATCCCAGCCATGCTTTTCCAATATTTTGCGCGTAAAATGATACAGGTCTTCGACCTGGACGCCCCGGTGCATCCGGTTAAATTCAATCACCGCCATCTCATTTTCTTCTGCCAATAAAATATGGTGCTGGTTCAGATCCCCGTGACACAGGTAGTTTTCCGGCTCGCCGTTCCGCTCGATCTGCGCTTTCAGCCCGCCTGCTGCTTCCTGCGCCTGCTCATAAAAGATGGCAAAGCTTCCGCTGACTGCCCTCTCAAAATCCGATTTACGCCGTTTTTTCCGGATATAATTCCGCGTACGGACAAGTTCCCGGTTGTGGCGCTCCATCTCCGCCACCGCCGGACGCGTGAGAATTGACCCCAGATTCCACGACTCATCGATCGCAATGCCGCGCAATGTCCGGTGCAGCTTCGCGATCTGCCCGACCGCCCGGACTACCTCCGCCTCGCTCTGTACACTGCACTCGCGCCCGGAAAACCATTCCTTCACAACACACCGCGTTCCATCCTCCGCCACCGACAAAAGCTCGCCCTCCCGGTTCCGCATATACTGATCGGTCCGGCATGTTTTCTGATTTTGCAGAACATTCATGATTTGTTCTTCAAATTCAAGACGTTTGACGGTCCCCTTATATTCCCGGAGGAGTTTTAACCCCTGACTCGTCTCGCAGATCCACGCGCCTCTTCCACGGCGCTTCGACTGCACTTCCAGTTCATACTGTTCCAGCACCTCGGTTGTTCTCTCGTTCACAACTTCCCCCTCCTGCCTCTATCCGGCTGCCCGCCTTTCCATTTCCCAAAAGAATGTGGACAGCACATTTTCACGCCGGGCCACAGCTGCTGACAGCTATGTTAATTGCAACATTCACACGATTATGCAAATATGCACATCAGACACCCAGCCTGCTACTCCTAACCTATGAGAGGGGGCTTACAAATATGCTTATGCATAAATATCGCAGATTTGAAACACAGTGCACAAACTATCACACACAATCGCCAATGTGGAGTGATTACGAAATTCTGTTCATTGCCATCATTTTGACGGTATGTTACAATGATTCACGTTGGGATAAAAAAGCGGTCTGGCTATTTGTCCCAACAATCAGGCAAAAAATCAAATAATATATTTTACTGTAAATGAAAAGGAGGGCTCTCTTTGTCCATACAATCCGCTCATCGTTCCAACGATGAAAATACGCGCCCGCATTCAGGCGCAGCATCATCCCGTGAAGCTGATCTCGGCAGTGCGCCGATCGGGGCACTTCTTTTTAAACTGGCGCTCCCGGCAATTGCCGCACAGATCATCAACGTTCTCTATAACATGGTTGACCGCATGTACATCGGCCATATTCCGGACATCGGTCCCAGCGCCCTGACCGGCGTCGGCGTCACAATGCCGATTATCATGTGCATTTCCGCTTTTGCCGCGCTCGCCGCCATGGGCGGTGCCCCGCAGGCGTCGATCCTGATGGGAAAAGGCGACAAGGATTCTGCTGAAAAGGTACTCGGCAACTGTACCTTCATGCTGACCGTCATTTCGCTCGTCCTGACCGCCCTGTTTCTTGGCTTTGGGCGCCCGATCCTCCTGATGTTCGGCGCCAGTGAGAAGACAATTCTCTACGCCTGGAACTACATGAAAATCTACGTCTGCGGCACTTTCTTCGTCCAGATGGCGCTCGGACTCAATGCCTTTATCAACGCACAGGGTTATGCCAAAACCGGCATGATTACCGTTGCCATCGGCGCTCTCTGCAACATCATCCTCGATCCGATCTTTATCTTCGGACTGCATCTGGATGTGCGCGGTGCGGCACTTGCAACCATCCTTTCACAGGGTATTTCCTGTATCTGGATTCTGCGTTTTCTGACCGGAACGCATAGTACCCTGCGGATACGGCTCCGCAACCTGCGCCCGCAGAAGAAATTTATCCTGCCATGCCTGGCGCTCGGACTGGCGCCGTTTATCATGCAGTTTACAGAAAGTGCACTGTCCATCAGCTTTAACACCAGCCTGTTGAAATATGGCGGCGATACCGCGGTCGGCGCGATGACGATTCTTTCCAGCGTCATGCAGTTTTCCATGCTGCCGCTGCAGGGGCTCTCACAGGGCGCGCAGCCGATCATCAGCTTTAACTATGGAGCAAAAAATATCGACCGTGTGAAAAAAGCGTTTCACCTGCTTCTGCGCTCGGCAGCCTGCTATTCCACCTTGCTCTGGCTCTTATGTATGCTGGTTCCACAGATTTTTATTTCCATCTTTACCAGCGACGCAGACCTTGCCAGCTATACCATCTGGGCGCTCCGGATCTATATGGCAGCTTCCCTGCTCTTTGCCGTCCAGCTCGCCTGCCAGCAGACTTTTATTGCCCTTGGAAATGCGAAAACATCCGTCTTTCTGGCATTGCTCCGGAAAGTGCTGCTTTTGATTCCGCTGATCTTTATCCTGCCGCATTTCGTTTCAAATCCGGTATTCGGCGTGTTCGTGGCAGAACCGGTGGCAGATACGATTGCGGTGGCGACGACGGCAGCGCTGTTTTTCAGGGAGTATAAGAAATTGGGATAACTCTTTTAATCATCCTCTGATTGAAACTATTGTTGTTAAAAAAGCAAAAGGAAAAGAGACAAAATCGTTTGTCCGGCTTGTCCTGCCGGTTCCAAACGATTTTGCCTCTTTTCTCTTTTTATTTATTAATCTTCTTATGCTTTACTGGTTTTGGCATTCTGCGATTGTTTCAACACGTCTACCTCAGCCAGAAGCCGCTCTTTCTCATTCCAAGCCGGATTCTCCAGCACCTTTTCAAAGAGAAGATGCAGCGTTTTTCCAAGCGCCGGTCCCGGCTGGATGCCTGCCTGAATCAGGTCTTTTCCGGTTACCGCCAGAGTTTTAAGACGGATACAGTCACCGCGCTCCCGGATCTGCCTTGCAAGTGAGCGAACCATTTTTACCGCATCCATGCGCTCCGGCATCAGAACTTCCTGAAGGAGAAGCAGCCAGTCAAAGACCGTATCTTCCATCGCACTCATCGCGTGGCGGACAGCGCTTTCCTCCGGTTCCATCTGCATGAATGCAAAACGGCTCAGAATCTTCGCCTTATCGATCGTGTCGTTGTCCATCTTGAGTTCTCTCAGAACCCGGACACAAGTTCCCTCGCCCGCCGGGGCAAGAAAATACGACCAGCGCAAGGCTTTTTCTGCTGGCAAATGTGCCGCAGCAGCAGAAATTTCCCCCGCCATATCTGTCTCACATTCATGTTTCACGAACATGTGCCCCTGCTGCGCTACCGTTTCCGTTTTGATCGCATCCTTGTCAGCAGCTGGCACACCCTTCGAACATACTTTTTCTTCCAAACTCTGCTTTGCACAGCTTTTCTGCTTTTTCCACGCCGCAAATACCTCCGGAAATGTCTTTGAAATGTACGGTGCCAGTCCTGCCGCCTCTGTTTTCCAGATAAATTCCGGGCGGTCGGACAGGAGTGTTTTTGTCAACTCCACCTGCACCCGTTCCTTGCTCACATGGACGAGGGAGGGCGCCAGCTCACAGAGCGCCTGCCAGGTCTTTTTCTCTATCGAAAATCCCAGCTGGGCCGAAAAGCGGACGGCACGCAGGATCCGGAGCGCATCTTCCGTAAACCGTTCTCCCGCATCCCCGACGCAGCGGATCCGGCGCGCTGCCAGATCCTCCGCCCCGCCGAAAATATCGACAATTCCCGTTTCGTGGCTGTATGCCATCGCATTGATCGTGAAATCACGCCGTCTCAAGTCCTCACGCAGCTCGGCAGTAAATACGACTTCCTTCGGGTGGCGTCCATCCTCATATTCACCGTCAATCCGGTAGGTGGTTATTTCATATCCGATATGATCACGCATGACCGTGACCGTACCGTGCTGAAGCCCGGTGTCGATCGTGTGACCGAACACCTGCTTCACCTCCTCCGGGTGCGCCGAGGTCGTGATATCCCAGTCACCGGGAATCCGCCCCAGGATCGCATCGCGGACACAGCCGCCGACTGCAAATGCCTCGTAACCATGTTCTCGCAGCTTTCCCAGGATTTCCTCGACCTGGACCGGCATTTCTATCCGTTTTGGAATCATATTAATATGCCTTACCCCAATAAACCATCTTCGTTGCCGGCTTGCCGCAGCATACGCAGGTGTCAGCCAGATGTTCCTGATTGAACGGGATGCAGCGGGAGGTTACGCCGACTACTTCTTTCAGTTTATCCTCGCACTCCTGATTGCCGCACCACATTGCCTTGATGAAGCCTGGCTTATTTTCTGCGATCTCCTTCATCTCATCCAGTGTTGTCGCTACATAAGTATGGGAATCTCTGTGTGCTTTTGCACGCTCAAACATATCGTGGTGAATCGTCTCCAGAAGCTCGCCAACCTTTGCTGCGATCTCATCCAGAGATACCGTAATCTTCTCATGCGTATCACGGCGAACCAGAACTGCCTGATTTTCAGCAATATCTCTCGGTCCGATCTCGACACGTACCGGAATACCGCGCATCTCGGACTCGCTGAACTTCCATCCCGGAGATTTGTCGGAATCATCCACTTTGACACGGAAGTTGGACAGAACCTCTTTTACCTCAAATGCCTTGTCCAGAACACCCTCTTTTGCCTGCTGAATCGGAACGATCATAACCTGGGTCGGAGCTACCTTCGGCGGCAGAACCAGACCATTATTGTCACCATGAACCATGATGATCGCGCCTACCATACGGGTTGTCATACCCCAGGAAGTCTGATGAACGTATTTTAATTTATTATCCTTATCCAGATACTGGATGTTAAATGCCTTTGCAAATCCATCGCCGAAGTTGTGGCTGGTGCCGGACTGCAGTGCCTTGCCATCGTGCATCAGGGACTCGATCGTGTAGGTTGCCTCTGCACCGGCAAATTTCTCCTTGTCGGTCTTGCGTCCGCGGATAACCGGAATTGCCAGGAAGTCCTCGCACAGATCCGCGTATACATTTAACATCATCTCGGTACGCTCCTGTGCTTCCTCAGCGGTTGCATGAGCGGTATGACCTTCCTGCCATAAGAACTCTCTGGAACGCAGGAACGGACGGGTGGTCTTTTCCCAACGTACAACCGAAGCCCACTGGTTGTAGTTTCTCGGCAGATCGCGGTAAGAATGTACGTCATGTGCATAAAAATCGCAGAACAGAGTCTCGGAAGTCGGACGTACACACATTCTCTCCTGTAACGGCTCTAAACCGCCCTGTGTCACCCACGCTACTTCCGGTGCGAAACCTTCTACGTGATCTTTCTCTTTTTCCAGAAGACTTTCCGGAATAAACATAGGCAGATATACGTTCTCTACGCCGGTTGCCTTAAAGCGCTTGTCCAGTTCATTGCGGATATTCTCCCAGATCGCATATCCGGCCGGTTTGATAATCATGCAGCCCTTTACACTGGAGTAATCAGAAAGCTCTGCTTTCTTTACGATGTCCGTATACCACTGGGCGAAATCTTCATCCATCGATGTGATGGCTTCTACCATTTTCTTTTCCTTTGCCATGTCGTTTCTCCTTGTTAAAAACATTTTATTGAAATCCGGCTTGCCGGATTTTGGCGCCGAGGCGCGACTGCCATCACAGCCATATTTCCCTGCGCCGAGTGTACATTGTTGTTTTTTATTTCGTAGAAATAAAAAAGCCATCCGATCCCTGCTGATCGCTGCGATCAAAGGGACCGAATGGCTTAACTTCGGCGGTACCACCCTGCTTAACCAGAATTTCGTTCCGATTCTGGCTCACTTAACTTCCGTTAACGCCGGAAATACGTTGCATTTTCATGCACAGCTCCAGGGCCGGTTCAACTTTCAGGGACACAAAAGCCTCGCACCATACGGCTTTCTCTCTGGACGTGTGTCAAAGTTTACTGATTCCTCTCTTCGCCTGTTTTGTTTCTTATTGTTTGATGTTCTAAAATCAAACGCCGGATTTCTTCCACGGCATCCACAAACTCAGCCGCGCAAATCCTGACAGTATTATGATTTTACGCCAATCGGTCGGGTTTGTCAAGGCTGGAACTCGCCCTTGTACAAGTCTTGACGATGCCTCGCATTTTTTACTCGGTCGTCACTGACTCGGTTGCGTCCGAACAAAAAATAATGTTTTTATCCCTATCTTACGAATCCTATTTTAATAAAATGTCCTCCCGGTACATCTCCGCCAGTGACCGCAGAATCTTCGCCGTCATCCCCCAGATGATTCCTTCCTCGCGGCGGTAGAAGTAGACATCGTAATGTCCGCGCCGCCAGCGGTAATCGCGTCCGCCCGGAACATCTTCAAACGGGAATGTCTCTTCCGGCACGGTCACAAGTTCTGTTTCATATCGCTCCGGTTCATGTTCCGCGAACCAGCGGAGCGGGACAGAAAAGGTATGATCAACCTCCGCCTCGGAATATGACCAGCGGTAGCCCTGCAGCGCACCTAAAAATGGAGAAATCTCCATCGCCCCGGGCGCTTCCAGCACATCCAACGGCGCGATAACGCGAATCTGGCGGCGACTGATTAAGAGTTCTTCCATCGCCTCACGGATCGCCGCCTGCTTCGGTGTCTCGTCCCGCTCAACGGCACCGCCCGGAAAACAGATTTCGCCCGGCTGAGTTTTTAAGCTTCCCGCGCGCACCTCAAACACCACGTGGTACTCCCCGCCTTTCTGAATCAAAGGTACCAGCACCGCCGCCCGACGGATCTTCTCCTTCTCCAGCCTTCCGGCTCTCCGGCTGCCCCAGACTCGGCTCATCTGCGCCAGCTCGCCGCCCTGTGTCTGTTCCAGGAATGATGCAACACATTGGTTAAATGCGTCCGGGTTCTCTGCTGCAATAAAATGGGTGCCCTCTAAAAGCCGAATCCTTGCGTTTGGCAGAGAACGTGCGATTTTGCGCGTGTGGCATTCGCGGATCATGTCGTCGCTCCCTGCTACCACAAGGACGGGCATTTTCAGGCGGTGGAGAAGTCCAGGGCGGATCCAGGGTTCATACAACATTAAGGATAGAAGCTCTTTTTTGTGTATATTTGCCTTCCGATCATTTTCCTTATTTTCAGGAATTTTTTCTTTCTGACAGCTTCTTCTCTGTTGTTTATTCAGTCCTTCCTGTCCATTCTGTTTTTCGTTTTCTTTTGAAAATTGCTTTTCTGTCCGCATTTTTCCTGCTGCCATCTGCATTTTTCCCCGTATCTGCCCGATGCCGCTTTTCTGCAGCCAGAGCTTCCCCACAACTCCCACATACTCCCGCGCCACATCCGCCAGCACGGACGGCTTCATGCCAAACGGGTTTAAGTTCGCTCCATTTAAAATCAGCCGATCGACATATCCCGGATATTTCAGTGCAAAAATCAGCGCAATATTGCCGCCGTCGCTGAACCCCAGCAAAATGATCCGCCTAAGTCCCCGGCGGTCAAGAAATCCTTTCAAATCATCAGCAAACCGTTCCAAGGTAAATGTCCCACGACCACGCGGAGAGCTGCCATGTCCACGGGTGTCCACCGCAATCACGAGATATTTTGATTCAAAAAAGGATATCTGGTTCACAAAATAGGAGCTGTCCTCTCCATTTCCGTGAAGCAGCACCATCGGCTGTCCGGAGCCTGACTCTTTTGTATATAAATTCACGTTTGTTCCTCCATCTTAAATGATATGCATATTTATTTCAGCTTAACATCCAGCTATCTTCCAGCAACTCTTTCTCTGCTGTTTTCCAGAACTTTTATGCGTTTTTAATTCCTTATCTATTATATATGATCCTTTTGTCTCGCGGCAATTCTAAAAAATCCTTTCATCTCCTTAAATTTCCACATTCAAAAGCAATTTCAGATCGTCCATCCACCAATACTCCACTTTTTTCCTCTTTTTTCCTCTAAAAGCGCCTACTTAATGAGCATCCGCTCCTTCGTCCGCTTCCCCATACTCCTCCACAAAATCCTTAATAATCAACAGCCCAATCGGACCCAGCAGAAATCCAAACAGACTAAACAGCTGCAAGCCCACATAGATCGCCGCCAGCGTTTCAAGCGGCGACAGCCCCATTTTCTTCCCCATCAGGTGCGCCTCCGTGAACTCACGCAAAAAATAACAGAGCAGATACAGCCCGAAGAGAATCAGCGCGTGTCCCCACTCCCGCTTAAACAGGAGAAAAAGACTCCACGGCACCAGCGCCGTCCCTGCGCCGAAGATCGGCAGGGCATCCAGAACCCCGATTCCGATTCCACCCAGAATATAATATGGATTTCCAATCAGCAAAAGCCCCGCCATCGAAAATGCCGAAGTCATCAGGAAAATGACCGACTGGGTTTTCAGCCATGCGCTTCCTGTCACCGCAAGGCGCCTGCCGAGCAGGAAAAATTCGCGGTGAAACATCGAATCAAACCGCCTCCGGCGCAGTTCGTCCATCTCCTGTAAACTCAAAATCGAGGCAATGAAAAATAAAACAACCACAATAACCGCGCGCACAATCCCCGCCGCAGCAGGAACTGATTTCTGAAGGAGCTGCGGCAGCAGGATCTCCTTGACCTGTCCACCGCCCTGCAAGCCTGTTCCGCGAAAGAGCTGCCCGATTTTACCGGCAGGCAGATGAAGGACTCGCTCGATCGACTGTTCAAATTGCTGTCCGAGCAGTGACAATTCCTCCATCCGTCCTGGAAGCTCTTCTAAAAAGTGTTCCAGCTCCTCCGTGAAACGCCGTCCCCCTGCTGCCAGCAGACCGACCAGAAAAATGCTCAGCAAAATCAGCTCCACGCCCCCGATCATACCGATGGGAACGCCGATCATGCGCCCGCGGAAGGAGATTCGCAGCCGTTTTTCGAGAAATGCTGCCGATGGCTGGAGAAGCAGCGCCATCAGATACGCTGCCAGAAATGGGAATATAAGCGGCAGCAGGTAACGGAAACTCAAATACACGCCCGCCGTGACTGCTGCTGTGAGAAATGCTTTTTTCTGTTTTCTGCTGAGTGCCATCTGTCTGCTCCACCTTCCCGATTTTTTCTTTATGCCATACACCGTTATGGTTCTATGATTTCTACAGCCATCCATTCAAACAAATGTCTTTTCCTTAAACCTACACGCCCTTTTTTCCGGATGTATGACAACGAAAAACCACAGGAAACCGGTGTCAGCTCCCGCTCCTCCCGGCTCCTGCGGTCTCTTTTGTAAGCCCTCTTTAGTCGCTCCGGGGCTTACCCATGGACTTTGCCCATTTATGATTCGTACTTCCTTTGTACACACTCTAGTATGGGCAGGCTGGATAAAAATATACACATCTTACCTTCTATTCACCCTTGATCTTTTATTTTCTTGACTTATAGAAAAGTTCGCTCACAGAACAAATTGCGGTTTGGTGGAAAACTCCATTCTTTTTCCCGTCACCGGGTGAAGGAACGATAAACGGACCGCGCACAGCGCCAGCGGTTCCCGACGGGCACGTCCCACGGAAGCAGCCGCTGGTGCGCCATACTTGGTATCTCCCATGAGCGGTGTCCCATGCGCGGCAAACTGTACGCGTATCTGATGGTGGCGTCCTGTGTGAAGATGAATTTCCACCAGTGAACGCACGGTGCCGTCTTCCTGTTCTTTTTTTTCTAATATCTGATATTCCAGCTCTGCCCGTTTCGCACCGGCGACCGACTTATCCACAATCCGGCTGGTGTTCGTTTTCCCGTCTTTCAACAGATAATCCACGTACTTACCCACATTATCCACAGGTTTTCCACATACGAGCGCCTGATAGATTTTCTCCAGTTTTCCCTCCTGTACCTGACGGCTTAAGTGCGCTGCCGCTTTCAGGTTCTTGGCATATACCATCACACCGCGCACCGGCTTGTCCAGTCGGTGGATAACTCCAACATACGGATCCACCGGGGCTGTGGACGCTTTTGGGGATAATCCTGTGGATAACTTTTTCGTCTCCTGCACCTTCCGGTGGAGATAATTTTTTATCTCGCTGACCATATCCGGCTCCAGGCGTCTCGATGTCTGCGACTCAACTCCAGCTGGTTTGACCACAACTAAAATATCTTTATCTTCGTATAATATATCTAACATAACCGATTTCCTCTCTACTTCATCCATGAATTCCCGAGCATTTTAACTTCTCAAATCATCTATGAGCCTTTTTTCTTTCTCTTCTAACTTTAAAATTTTCATATGCAAACCATTGCATATATTTATTGCCAACTCACATGAAACGTGAAAACCTTTCGTTACTATTCATACATTATATTATAACATATCCCATTCCCCTCTTGCATATTTTTCAGAAAAGTTGTATAGTATATAAAAACATCCTATGTAGTTTTAAATACTACATATCATATTCACAATTACTTTATTGAGATTACGACAAAGGAGGTTATCCTATGATTTCTAGTCAAAAACATACATCTGACACAACGGAACTCGTTGAAACAAAGCATCATAAATTCCACGTAAAGGATCCCGGAAGCGCGCTGACGCATTTTATCGCGATGATCGGCGCGCTGATCGCGGCAGTTCCGCTGCTTCACAAAGCGGCTGGAGAAGCAGATTCGCGCCATCTTGCGGCGTTGGCTGTGTTTATCGTCAGCATGATTCTGCTCTATGCCGCCAGCACGACCTACCACACCTTTAATATTTCCGAGCACGTTAATAAAATCCTGCGTAAGATCGACCACATGATGATTTTCATCCTGATTGCCGGAACTTACACACCGGTTTGCCTGATCGTCCTTGGAAATAACGCCGGTTACCGGCTTCTGACGCTCGTCTGGGGTATCGCGATTGCCGGGATTCTCGTCAACGCGCTCTGGATCAACTGCCCGAAGTGGTTCTCCTCGCTAGTTTACATCGCAATGGGCTGGATCTGCGTGCTGGCGTTCCGTCAGATCGTACTGGCACTTCCGAAAAGCGCATTTCTCTGGCTGCTGACCGGCGGACTCATCTATACGGCTGGAGGCATTATCTACGCATTAAAACTGCCGATTTTCAATGCAACGCATAAAAATTTCGGTTCGCATGAGATTTTCCATCTGTTTGTCATGGGAGGAAGCCTGTGCCATTATGTGATGATGTACGCATTTGTAGCATAAGGGTGAAATACCCATTTCGTCTGACAGGCATTATGCCTCATACGTACACGAAATGCATACATTCAATTTTTTATGTCACATTCATTCTCCTTTCAAAAAAGGAACCGTCCTGATGCAGCTGATAGACTGACCCAGGCGGTTCCTTTTCAATTCATTAAAAGCGTTTAAAAATTTTCTACGAAACTATTTTCTATGTTTTTACGTGCTTTCTCATGCTGCTCCTTTATCAAAGTCTCTTTTGATTTCCTTGTAATAAAGCACGATTCCCGTGACACCGACCAGCACTTCCGAGATCGGAAATGCAAACCAGGTAAAGCGCAGGTCAATCAGCGACAGCAGCCAGAAAATCGGAATCAGGCAGCAGATCTGGCGCATCACGGACAAAAAGAGGCTGATCTTTCCATTTCCGATCGCCTGGAAGAAGACCGGGGTCATCAGTGAAAATACCGCCGGAATAAAACTTGCCCCGATGATAGGGAATGCATTTTTTCCGATCGCGATGACCTCACTGCTCTTTGAAAAAACCTGGAGCAGCTGCACCGGAAAGAAAACGAAGCAGATCACACCGACCAGCATAAACACACAGGAAAATCCATAGCTGTCCCGCATAATTTCCCGGCATCTCGCATAGCTCTTGGTTGCATAGTTAAAGCTGAGCACCGGAACGATACACGTCTGCAAGCCCATCAGTGGGATAAAGAAAAACGTCTGCATTTTATAATAAAGCCCCAGCACCGTCACTGCCGAATCTGAAAATCCGGCAAGGATCGCATTTAAGATCACGATATAAACTGTAAATAATGCCTGCATAATAATCGACGCGTAGCCAAACCAGTAGATCTGCTTGATATAGAGCGGCGTTTTTGTGCGCTCTGGCAATCTGCCAACCCCGCCAAACGATGTGATGACCGCAGCTGCCACCTGTCCGCAGACAGTCGCATAGGCAGCACCCGCGACTCCCAGCTCCGGCACCGGACCGAGTCCGAAAATCAGGATCGGGTCAAGCACGATATTCGTCAGCGCCCCCACGGTCTGGGCGACCATCGGACGGTGCATATTGCCCCGCGACTGATGGACCTTCGTCCAGTTTCCTTCCAGAAATGCCCCGATGCTGCCGATACAGACGATCTGTCCGTAGATAACAGCACTCTCGATCGCTTCCGGGGTATTCGCACTTGTCAGGACATACGGACGCATACAGAAGATCGAGAAAATGGCAAATATAAACCAGGTTCCAAGCGCCAGAAGCGTGCCTGTTCCCGCTGTTTCTTCCGCCTGTCCCGGCATTTTCTGTGCATACAGGCGCGCCATGTAGGTATTCACGCCCACGCCGGTTCCCACCGCCAGCGCAATGATGATGAGCTGCAACGGATAAATGACCGAAAGCGCCGTCAGCGCCGATTCGGAATATTTTCCCACAAAAAAACTGTCCACAATGTTATACATCGCCTGAATCAGCTGCGCCAGCATAACCGGAGGTGCGATTTGCAGCAATATCTTCGGAATTTTCTCCGTCCGGAAAAATTCTGTATCCGTTCCCGCCTTACTCTTCATCGTCCGTCTCCTCCAGTGCCTCTTCCAGAATCTGGTCATACTCCATAAACAGTTCCGTCATTCTGCGGATCTTGTCCTCTCCCAAACGTTTCGCCGCCCGCTCTTCCATCCGGCTTAACGAATATAATAATTTTTCCGAATACCGTTCGCCCTCCGGCGTCAAAACAAGCGCCTTTTCCTTCCCGGTGCTCTTTTCCGGATCCGTTACAAGAATCCCGTCCTTTTTCATCTCTGAAATCACATGGTTCACCGTCTGCCGCGGAAGCAGATACGAATCACAGATCTGCTTTTGCGTACAGAATCCGAATTCGCGGATGGTGTAAAGCACCAGCATCCGGTTATAGCTCACATTGTTATTCTTTGCCCACATCGAGTATACACCACGGCAGCGGATGATCGCCTGGTTGACCTGATCGTAAAGTTTTTGTATTTTATATTCCATAACCTTCCCCATTCAATCCCATTTGGGACTGAAAGAAGTATACGACAGGATTTTGAAATTGTCAATCTTTACTCGCTCCGCGATATCAAACCGATATGTTACAATGTACGAATAGTGATTTCCATGGTTTTTTAACTAATAGGCACGCACAATCATCGTCTTCCAGGAGCGGTCTTGGCATTTGTATTCCATCTGGATTTCAGTAAATAACATCCCCGCCTGCCTGTGAAACTTCGCAATCTTTGAAATAAGAAAAATATTCTGATGAAAATATCCTATATCGTTATTATCAAATTTGTTAACAAGGAAACAAGGCGATGGTATACTTGTTTCCATGGAAACATAATGCAGGGGGTAATATTATGAACACAGTACTTATAAATCTATTTGTTACGTATATGAAAAAGCAGGAGATACTTTCCAAACTTACGAAAGATGAGAAACTACACGGATATAATTAAATGAAAATTAATATCACAGTCAAAATTACACCTAAATGACTAAAGCGCCGTTCCTTTCTTCGGCGCAAAAAAACGACTCATATCGGTATGTTCCAGCGTAAGCAGTTCCACTTTCTTATCAATTCCACCCGCATACCCGGTCAGGCTTCCATTCGTTCCTACTACGCGGTGACATGGAATGATGATAGAGACCTCATTATGCCCCACTGCACCGCCTACCGCCTGCGCGGACATATGGGACGCATTTTGCATCTTCGCCAGCTTTTTTGCAATCTCCCCATAGGTAGTCGTCTGTCCATACGGAATTTGCAATAAAATCTGCCACACCGCCTGTCGAAATGCGGAGCCAGTCGGATGCAGCGGCGGAATAAAGTCCGGTTCTTTGCCAGAAAAATAAATATCCAGCCATCTCTTTGCCTCGGTTAAAATCGGGGATTCCTGTGAAATAGCTCCGTCTGGAAGTGTATTTGCAAAATACTTCTGCCCCTCAAACCACAGACCCGTGAGTCCGATCGCGTCTGCCGCCAGCAGAATATCGCCTAACTTTGATTTATATGTACATGTATATACTGTTTTATCCTTCACCGCGGACTCCCCCCAAGGTTATCGACTGCTTTTTTACATCCAATCGCTTTCTGCTTCCTCCAGCTTCTTCACAAGTGTATCTTTAAGAACCGTAAAAGCCAGAATAAAGCTATCGCGTATCAGCAGAATCAACTCGTCTATTTCATCCTCATTATATATATAACAGAGGTATTGCGTTATTTTAACATGAGTAACCATATCTCAGCATCATTGATAAATCCGATCTTATAACCAAGCTGGAAGTTAGCGATTTCTTTTTCCGGTATTCTCTGTCCCACGGATTTCCTCATGATAGAAATAATCTACGATCACCGGATGTCCCTGCGGGACTCTGCCATAAGGCATTTCATTATCCACAAAGACACAATCATACTTCTTAGCCATTTTCTCAGCTTTTACTTCAAGTGCTTCAAAGTAGCTGCGGTTATGCTTGTTATAGATCTCGTCGTAAAGTGGTACAAGATCAGGATATTTT
>NZ_QUJT01000016.1:0-51745 GCF_003480955.1 Clostridium sp. AM27-28 | reverse complement strand
TCCTGAAGGATGAAAGATAGAGAGTAGAAGAAATTCAGTGTGCAGTTTTGAAGATATGTAAAAAAGACCGTTGTACAGAAATGTATGACGGTTTTTTGTGTAATAGGAAATTCCTTGGAAGTCCCTATTACACAAAAAGGCACTAACGTGCCAATGATGCGCACGTATGCGTTGACAGAAAACTCATTGTTTTCTGCTTTTTATAGCCGCGGAGGTATCTGGTGTTTTGCACATTTCTTTTTGAGCGCTGTGCTGTTTCTGCGTCGCCAGAAAGAATATCTCTTTCTATTTTTGCCAAGATTATATGAGTTCTGAACCCGAAATTTAAGGATGCGTCATGCTGCTCATGCAGCGAGAAGACGGTAACATCCGATGAAAAGAATAGATTTTTCGATTTTTTTGAAAAAGTAGTTGACATTTAAAATATAATCGGTTATACTTATCTACGTTGTTGGAAAGCAATATTCCTCGATAGCTCAGTCGGTAGAGCACGCGGCTGTTAACCGCGCTGTCGTAGGTTCGAGTCCTACTCGGGGAGTTTTTTGATCCATATACTTTATGGACCTTTAGCTCAGTTGGTTAGAGCAACCGGCTCATAACCGGTCGGTCCCGGGTTCGAGTCCCCGAAGGTCCACTCTACCCAATATGAGGTAAATAAATAATTTAATATTTGGCCCGGTGGCTCAGCTGGTTAGAGCGCCGCCCTGTCACGGCGGAGGTCGTGGGTTCGAACCCCATCCGGGTCGTTTTGATACGACTGTTATAAATTGGTTCGCGTAAGCGGATTGAGGGACAGAGTATCGTAATGGGGTCTTAGCTCAGCTGGGAGAGCATCTGCCTTACAAGCAGAGGGTCACAGGTTCGAGCCCTGTAGGCCCCATTTCATTGTTGGAAAGTAAGAAGAATTTCTGGTTGTTATATCGATATAATTTGAAATGAATCAACAATAAAAGAAATTCAAAAAAATCTAAAAAACAGTTGACATTCTTCAGAATGAGTTGTATAATATGACTTGTTCGTTAAGAATAAAAAGTATGTGTGTGTAGCTCAGCTGGATAGAGCACTTGGCTACGGACCAAGGTGTCGGGAGTTCGAATCTTCTCACGCACGTCGATTTCTCTGGTTGTCAGAGAGCAAAAAGCATCCTTTTGAGGGTGCTTTTTTTGTATAATAGGGAATTCCAAGGAATTTCCTATTACACAAAAATGCACTAACGTGCCAATGATGTGCACTTGCGCGAAGATGCAGGTTGTCGCAAGCGACGCGCTCGGCGCGAGAATGTGTCAAGGCAGCAACTGTTCACAGGTAGGAATTTTCTGAACTGAAAATTCCGTACGATACAGTTCTGGCAGCAGATTTTGTCGATTTAGAATGTGCAGTATCGGCAAAATCCCGTTGATGGGCACACGTGTGCGAACCGTAACCCTGAGCACATTCTTTATTCCGTTTACGACAGCCCGGAATTGACTTTTTACCGCATGACCGATATAATAATAGGGCTGTCCCTATCAAGGCAGATAGCTTTGCGGTTTCTATGAAAGACCGCGTGGAGGAATTATGAAAACAGAATATCTGATAAAAATTGGTTCTGTCGCTAAATGGCTGGTGCCGTTTTTTGCAGCGGTGGCGCTGCTGAACGCGTAGGTTTTAAGTGGGCAGAATAAAATAGAAAGGCTGGGAAGAAGCTGGGAGATGCATCACGGATTCTGACACAGCGGAAAGGAGAAGAGATGCAGTTAGTTCAGTTAGATATGAAGCAGATATCGAGCGAGGCAGAGATTTACGACTGCCTGGTCGGTCAGATGAATTTTACCAATGCCGATGAAAAACCGGAATGGATGAATGTGATTGAGATGAACGAGCGGGATCCGTATGAGATGGATACAGAAGAACAGCCGGAGGATCCGGAGTTTAAGAAAATTCTGGAGACACCGGAGAAGACATTGGATGGTCTGGTACAGATGCTGGCTGCCCGCCTGGCAGATGATTACTGCCTGGAAGTAATCCGGGATGAAGCGGCGGATGATGAGAAGAAAGAACTGGAAAAACGTCTGGAACGCGCACTGGAAGATGCGGCGCGCACAATCGATGAAAGAGACGGGAAATTGTATGCAATACTTGAGGATACAAAACCCATGGCATTCTCCGTTATCTGATGAGCCGGAAGAAGGATTGATTCCATGTGAGGTGGTTCGGTCTTCCCGGAAGACGATCGCCATCCAGATCACGGCGGAAGGACGCCTGGTACTCCGGATTCCGAGGAGGGCTTCGGTGCAGGCTGCGATGCGGTTTGCCGAGGAGCACCGCGACTGGATAGAAGTCCATTATAAAGAAGCGGTGGAACGCCAGAGGAACCGGAAAACATATGGAGCGGAAGAAATCCGAAATTTCACAGAAAAGCTGCGCCCGGTGCTCATGCACCGGGTTGCTTTATATGCGGCGTGCATGGGCGTAACCTATGGAAAAATCACAATCCGGAACCAGAAAACGCGTTGGGGAAGCTGCAGCGCAGCTGGAAACCTAAATTTTAACTGGCGGTTGGCACTTTTGCCGGAGGATCTGATGAATTATGTGATTGTCCATGAGCTGGCACACCGGCTGGAAATGAACCATTCCGCGCGTTTCTGGACGCAGGTGGAGAATATACTGCCGGACTGGCGGGAACGGCGCAGGCGGCTTAGGGAGTATGTGATATAGAAAAGAAGTACATCTAGATAATAGGAGGAACAAAATGGCAGAAGAAGTCTGGATGCTTCAGACCAAGAAAGCAGATTTTAAGCAGATCGGGGCGCGGTTTCGGATCGATCCGGTTACGGCGCGTATTATCCGGAACCGTGGGATCGAAGGAGAGGCGGCGATCGACCGCTATTTAAATGGCACGCTGGATGATCTGTATGATCCGATGCTGTTAAAAGATATGGAGCGTGCCGTTTCCATCCTGTGCGAGGCTGTGGATACTGGAAAGAAGATACGGATCGTCGGTGATTATGATATTGACGGCGTCTGTTCGACGTACATATTATTGCAGGCATTTGAACGGCTGGGCAGTGATGTAGATTTTGAGATACCGGATCGCATCAAGGATGGCTACGGAATCAATGAATCGATCATCGAACAGGCGCACGCGGACGGCGTGGAGGTGATTCTGACTTGTGACAATGGTATTTCCGCGTTCCATCAGGTGGAGCTGGCGAAGAAATATGGCATGACGGTTGTCATCACGGATCATCATGAGGTGCCCTTAGATGGGGAAAAAGAGAAGATTCCCCCGGCGGATGCGGTGATCGATCCGAAACAGGCAGACTGTCCGTACCCATTTCCGGAGATCTGCGGCGCAGTGGTGGCGTACAAGCTGGTGCAGGTTTTATATGCTCGCCGGGGCGTGCCGCAGATGGAATGGCTGGATTTGCTTGAATTTGCCGCGATTGCGACGGTCGGTGATGTGATGAAGCTGCAGGATGAGAACCGGATTCTGGTAAAATACGGTCTTAAAAAGATGGCGCAGACCAAAAATCTAGGGCTTCGCAGACTGGCGGAGAAAAATAATCTTGATCTGGGGGCGATCACAGCATACCATATCGGATTTGTCATTGGACCGTGCCTGAATGCGGGCGGACGATTAAAAACGGCAAAGGAAGCGCTGGCGCTTCTGCGGGCGCAGAGTGAGGAAGAGGCGGAACGCCTGGCAGAGGAACTTAAGGAATTAAATGATACCCGCAAGGATATGACCGAGCAGGGGACTGAGGCGGCGAAGCTGCAGGTAGAGAGCTGGTACCAGAAGGACAAGGTGCTGGTGGTCTTTCTGCCAGAATGCCATGAATCGCTGGCGGGCATTATTGCAGGGCGCCTGAGGGAATATTATCAGAAGCCGGCGATCGTGCTGACGCGCGGCGAGGAGGCGGTCAAAGGCTCGGGACGTTCCATCGATGAGTACCATATGTTTAAAAAGCTGACAGAGGTCAGCGATCTGCTGCTCAAATTTGGCGGGCATCCGCTGGCAGCCGGGCTTTCGCTGGAAGAGAAGAACATTGACGAGTTCCGGCGCAGACTGAATGAAAATGCGGGGCTGACGGAGGAAGATTTTAAAGCGAAAGTCTGGATCGATGTGCCGATGCCGGTGGGATATGTGACAGAACGACTTGTGAGGGAGCTTTCCTGTCTCGAACCGTTTGGACAGGGTAACGAAAAACCGCTGTTTGCAGAGAAATCACTTCGCATCCGGGCGAGCCGCGTGCTGGGGCGCAACCGGAATGTCGTAAAAATGACGTTGGAAGAGACAGACGGACACGCGATCGAGGCGCTATATTTCGGTGACGGAACGGCGTTTGAGGAAGAGCGCGCCGGACGGCGGGAGATCGACGTCGTGTATTATCCGGACATCAATGAGTACAATGGAAGAAAAACGCTGCAGGCGGTGATTCGCCGTTATAAATTCCGGGGGTAAATGGCATGATAACGAGAAAAGATGTGATGCCGGTCAATTTCCTGAAAAAAGAAAAATTTACCGGAAGTGATACCGGGATGCGCTACCGGATGGAGATGACAAAGCGCGAAGTACCGAAAGAAGACGGCGCAGATGGCGAGACGGTCGAGGAGACAGTCCTGACCGTGACATCGTGGCCGGAACCATATGGATACGACGCAACGCCGGAAGAGGAGAAGACCCGCGAGGAATTTCCGTTTTCGGAAGAAGGAATTGTGAGCGGGGTAGAGTGGCTGAACGGGCAGCATGCGCGGTATGTGAAGCCTGAAAAATAGACGGTTGCGTGAACAGAAAGAGTGAAAAAGTAGAATGAGTTGGAAAAAGACATTTTATGAGGGGCTAAAGAGCGGTATCCCCATTGGACTGGGGTATCTGCCGGTCTCCTTTACGTTTGGCTTCCTGGCGGTGTCGGGCGGTCTGTCGGTCTGGGTAGCAGTTTTTATATCGCTGACGAACTTAACGAGCGCCGGACAGTTCGCAGGGACAAACCTGATTCTGGCGGGGGCTGGGTACTTTGAGGTGGCATTGACGACGTTTGTCATTAACCTGCGCTATATGCTGATGTCACTGTCCCTGTCCCAGAAGCTCGATGAAAAGACGGGAACCGGGGCGCGCTTGGCATTGGCATTCGGCATCACGGATGAGACGTTTGTCGTCAGTTCCCTGCATCCGGGCATTTTGAAAGCGTCGTATATGCTGGGACTTATCACGATGCCGATTCTGGGGTGGAATCTTGGAACCTGGCTGGGAGGCGCGATCTCGGCGGTTCTGCCGCAGGCGCTGCAGAATGCGATGGGAATTGCCCTGTACGCGATGTTTATTGCACTGATTCTGCCGGCGGCACGCAAATCGCGGTCGGTGTGCTGCGTCATCATTCTGGCAGTTGTGATGGTGTGCATTTTAAAATATGTTCCGGTTTTTGCCGGTATTTCCTCCGGTTTCCGGGTGATTCTGGTTACGATCGCGGCATCGGCGTTCGGTGCATGGAAATTCCCGCATGATCCCGACGGTAAAGAAGCCGGTCAGGACGAGAGTCAGAAAGAGGGGGCAGAATGATGAATACAGCAGAGGCAGCAGGAGCAGCCGGAACACTCGATATGAAATACGTGCTGACCTGTGTCCTTTTGATGGCACTGGTTACATATATTCCACGTGTTCTTCCGGTTACGATTTTCCGGAAACAGATCCGTTCGAAGTTTATCCGATCTTTCTTAGATTATACGCCGTATGCAGTGCTGGGAGCACTGACATTTCCGGATGTATTTACCTCCACAGGACATCTCTATTCGGCGGTCGGAGGAACGATCGTAGCGGTGATTTTGGGATATAAGGGAAAGAGCCTGGTGGTAGTGGCGATCGCGGCGATTGTGACGGTTTACCTGCTTGAGATGGCAGGCGGAGCCGGTCTTTTGGCGTCGCTTTCATTTTAAGAAAAATTTAAAATGAATATGCGCGAAAGCGCGGGAAATTCATCATAAATAAAAACGAAAGGTGCAGACAAGATGATTACAATGAAGGGAGCCGCTGTTTCGGCAAAGCTGAAAGAGCAGGTGGAAAAAGGGCTGGAAACCCTGACATGGGTGCCGAAACTGACGATTATCCGGGTGGGCGAGAATCCGGATGATATTTCCTATGAGAAAGGCGCGACGAAGAAGCTGACATCGTTCGGGCTTGAGGTGGAATCGAAGGTATTTCCGGGAGATATCTCGGACGAGGCATTTAAGAGGGAGTTTGCGGCGATCAATGCGGATGCGTCGGTGGACGGTATTTTAATGCTGCGCCCGCTTCCAAAACAGATCAACGAGCAGGATATTGAAAAAATGATCGATCCGGCGAAGGATCTGGACGGTATTTCCCCAGTCAATATCGCAAAGGTGTTCAGCGGCGATACGAGCGGTTTTGCGCCGTGTACGGCGGAGGCAGTGGTATGCATGCTGAAAATGAACGATATCGCGCTTTCTGGCAAACGGGTGGCAGTCGTAGGAAGAAGCATGGTTGTGGGACGCCCGCTTTCGATGCTGCTTCTGCATGAAAATGCGACCGTGACCATCTGCCACTCGAGAACTGCCAGCCTGCCGGAGGTATGCCGGGAGGCGGATATTCTGACTGCCTGCGTGGGAAAAGCAGCGATGATTAACCACACTTATGTAAAAAAGGATGCGGTTGTCATTGACGTTGGGATCAATGTAGATGAAAATGGAAAACTCTGCGGCGATGTGGATTTTGCCGATCTGGAAGGAACTGCTTCGGCGGCAACCCCGGTTCCGGGCGGTGTCGGCGGCGTGACGACGGCGGTTTTGGCACAGCATCTGGTGCGCGCAGCACGGATGAAACAGGAAAAAAATAGTAATAAATAAGCGAAAGAAAGTTAAGAGAAAAGCAATACATTTCCTCTCGTTTTCAGGTATAACTATAGTAAGAATGACAGTGTACCAGCAGTTATTCCGGAAGGTCCGAACCCATTGTGGGGTGGAACTCACGGATGAAACAGAAAAACGGGAGGAATTTTTTATGAGAAAAATGGGGATGATGCGAAACAGGATGGCATTTCTGCTGGCAGCAGGAACGATGACAATGACGTCGGCGGCAGGTCTGGCAGGTTGTACGTCCGCACCGGCATCGGTGACGGTGCAGTCGGCGGAAAATACGGGGATCACGGTGACGAGCCAGGAGAAAATCAAGGCGGAGCCGGATATTGCGGAAATTACCTACAGTGTCTATTCACAGGCGGCGGATGCGAGCACCTGCCAGTCGGAGAATCAGACGGATTTGGATGCGGTTCTGGCGCTTTTGAAGGAAAAGGGAATTGCAGATACCTCGGTGCAGACGAGCGGTCTGGGGCTGAATCCGATCTATGACTGGGACAATGGCAAGAAGATCACTGGTTATGAGATGACGACGGAGGTTGTTGTATCGGATGTTGCGATTGAGGATGCAGGGGCGATCATCAGCGATTCGGTCAATGCGGGTATCAATTCGATCGATTCGGTCCAGTACCAGTGCAGCAATTTTGATGAGATTTATCAGGAAGCGCTCAAAAAAGCCATTGAGTCGGCGCGCGTGAAAGCCGAAGCGATGGCGGAGGCAGGCGGCTGCAAGCTGGGAACGATGACGAATGTGCAGGAGTACAGCAGCGGTCAGCAGGCGCGTTATTATGACACTTCTTACAGCAGCGGCATGGCGATGAAGGAAATGGCGATGGAAGATGCGGGTGCAGGCAGAAACCTGATGCCGGGGCAGGTGGATGTTGAGGCAGAGGTGTCGGCTACGTTTTCCATTCAATAGGGATCAGCTGCATGAAAGGTTGTCTGGTTTCGGAGGAAAAATCGGATTTTAAACAGGAAAAGGGAATAAACACAAATTGTATAAACCTTCGCATATCTGGGATACTAACAGTGTGAAATGAATGGTCGGAAACGGCTGCTGTTTCATGAGAATGTAGAACAGAATGCGGAGGTTTATTTTTTATGTGGGGAATGATAACCGCGCTGGTTTCCGGCGCACTCATGAGTATACAGGGCGTGTTTAATTCTGCCGTGATGAAGCAGACCAGCATGTGGGTATCGGCTGGCTGGGTGCAGATAAGTGCATTTGTGGTTTGCCTGCTGATGTGGCTTTTTACGGGGCGCGGCGCGGTATCGGAGCTTTGGCAGATCGAACCGCGGTATATGCTGACCGGCGGCGTGATCGGGGCATTTATCACGTACACGGTCATCAAGAGCTTTGACGCGCTGGGACCGGCAAAATCAGCGCTTCTGATCGTCGTGGCGCAGATCCTGGTGGCCTACCTGATCGAGGTGTTTGGCTGGTTCGGTGTGGAGAAAGCGGGATTTGAGTGGCGCAAGGCGATCGGGGCGGCGGTTGCGATTGCGGGGATTGTGATTTTCAGATGGGAATAAAAATTTTCTGCTTGTGTTTAAAGGGGGTTTTGGTTAGAATAGAATTACGGACAAAACGCGCCTCGGAAAAAGAGGGGTGCAGAAGATGAAACAGACAAATCAAACAGTAAATCGGAAACGATGGATGCGAACAGGGGCAGTCGGCGTGGTATTTTTGGCGGCTGTTTTGTGTTTTGGTGTGCAGAGCCGGAGAGAGAAGCAGACGGTGGTGCTGGAGACGCAGAACAGTTTTTCAAAAGAAGAGGATGATTCGCAGGAAAACTCCGAACGTCCAGCAAAACGGTCAAACAGCGGGGCAGTGGATGGGGATAATGAAGCAGCAGAGAACGCTGCGCCTGAGGGGCAATCAAAAGAAAATCCCCAAACGCCGGAACCGAGAATCCTATATATCCACGTCTGCGGCGAGGTAGCCGCACCGGGCGTCTATGAGCTTCCGGCGGGCAGCCGTATGTATGAGGCGGTTGAAAAGGCGGGCGGGATGACGTCGGAGGCGGCGCAGGAATATGTAAATCTGGCGCAGGCGATCGAGGATGGACAGCAGCTTCGGATTCCGAGCCGGGAAGAGATTCGGAAATATCAGGAAACAGGGAAGGATGTCTCCGGGTTTCTGGGAGCCGGAGGCGCTGCTGGGAATGGCAGCGAGTCAGCTTCGCAGAAATCTGGAAGTAGTGCAGCATTGATTAATTTAAACACAGCTTCCAAAGAAGAGTTGATGACTTTAAACGGTATCGGTGCGGCGCGGGCGGAAGCGATTCTTTCTTACCGGGAGCAGAAGGGCGGTTTCCGGACGATTGAGGATATTATGAAGGTGCCTGGCATCAAGAACGCGGCATTTCAGAAGATAAAAGATAAGATTACAGTATAGAGAGATAGAAGCATAGTGGTTGAGGTGGAGAATGGCGAAGGTATTAGTGGTAGATGATGAAAAATTAATAGTAAAAGGAATCCGTTTCAGTCTGGAACAGGATGGATTTGAAGTTGCCTGCGCCTATGACGGGGAGGAAGCGCTTCAGATGGCGAAGGAGATGGAGTATGATATGGTTCTTCTGGACGTGATGCTGCCGAAGCTGAACGGATTTGAAGTCTGCCAGGCAATCCGGGAGTTCTCCGAGATGCCGATCATTATGCTGACCGCAAAAGGCGACGATATGGATAAGATTCTGGGGTTGGAATACGGCGCCGATGATTATATCACGAAGCCATTTAACATTTTGGAAGTAAAGGCGCGCATCAAGGCGATCCTGCGCCGCAACTCCAAGAAATCGAGACAGGAGCCGCAGCAGACAAAGAAAGTCATCGAGGCGGGCGATCTGACGCTGGATTCGGACAGCCGCCGGGTCTTTATCGCTTCCCGCGAGATCAATCTGACCGCGAAGGAATTTGACCTTCTGGAGCTCCTGGTGTGCAATCCGGGCAAGGTTTACAGCCGCGAGGAGCTGCTGCGCTTTGTCTGGGGCAACCGGGCGGCGGCGGGCGGCGATGTTCGCACCGTAGACGTTCATGTGCGGCGGCTGCGCGAGAAGATCGAGCCGAGTCCGAGTGATCCGAAATATGTACATACGAAATGGGGCGTGGGGTACTACTTCCGGATTCGGTAATGTAGAAAAGAACTCAGAAGAGGATGAAAGGGGCGCTGCAGGGGAGTGTGTATCCCGGCAGCTGCTCTTTTTCTTTAGGTGGCAAAGGCAGATGGGGCAGAGAATGAACGAGGAAAACCAAAAACAGGATCAGAAGGATGAAATTGCAGGGAAGCAGGAAGAGCCGGGACAGATAGTTTCAGAAAAAGTGGAGAAGAAACGAGAGGAAAAACCAAAGAAAAAGCGTCTCCGCATCCAGGGCGCCGCATGGAGGCGGCTGGATAACACGGCGAAGCTCTTTGCGGCGGTGTCGGGCGAGGATTTAAGCAGTGTATTCCGGATCTCGGCGGTTCTGAAAGAAAAAGTAGATCCGGAGCTTTTGCAAAGGGCGCTTGTGCGGACACTTCCGGAGTTTGAAAATTTCCGGGTGAAGCTGCGGAAGGGATTTTTCTGGTATTATTTTGAGACGAACAACCGGAATCCGGGCGTGGAAGAAGAACAGAGTGCACCGTGCCGTTTCATTGATCCGCACCGGGGCGCGCGGTTCCCGTTCCGTGTGAGCTACTATGGATGCAGGATCAATTTTGAAGTGTTTCATGGGTTGACGGACGGACTGGGGGCGCTGCGGTTTGCTTCACGGCTTACAGAACATTATCTGGAACTGGTGAAAAAATTGCCGGTTATGGTGCAGGAGCGGGAGTTTTCGCCGCTCCGGGAGGACGATTATCTGCGACATTACCGGAAACTGCCGCATCGGCATTATAACAGCAGACCGGCGATTGCGATTCAGGGGGAATTTCTCCCATTTGATCAGATGGCAGTGCTGCAGGGGACGATTGAGGTGTCGGCACTGAAGACGGAATGCAGGAAGGTGGGTGTCAGCATCACCAAATATCTGGCGGCGGTGCTTCTCTGGGCGATCATCCAGACGGAGACGGATGGGAAAACGCTGAAACGTCCGGTGGCGCTCAATCTTCCGGTGAACCTACGGAATTTTTTTGAGTCGGAGACGCTGGCAAACTTCTTTGCTGTCGTGAATATTTCGTGGGCGGCGGGAAAGGCACCGGAGGCATTGGAAGAAGTGATTGCGTCTGTGGGCCGCCAGATGGATGAGCAGATCGTGAAGGAGCGGCTGGAGGAGACGATCTCCTACAATGTGTCGAATGAGAAAAAATGGTATGTGCGGGCGATCCCGCTATTTGTCAAACATCTGGCGATGCAGTTGATTTTTCTGCACACCAGCCGCGCCCACACGATGACATTTTCCAACATCGGACCGGCGCAGGTTCGGGAGGAACTGAAAGATTCGATCGAGGGCTTTCAGCTTCTTGTCGGCGCATCGCCGAAGCAGCGGATGAAATGCGGGGCGGTGGCGTATGACGGGAAATTATGCCTGTCGTTTACGAGCGCGATGGCAGAGAACCGGCTTCCGGAGTTTTTCTTTCACTTTTTGGAGGAAAAGGGCATCCGGGTAGAGCGAGAGAGCAATGGAATCACGGATACGGAGCATGATAAAGGACGTTATCCAGTGATTGCTCAGGATCGAGAGCGCGTGCGCCGTGCGGTGCGGGGATTTTATGTGTCATTGGTGCTCGTATCGCTTCTGGCGGGGCTTACGAATCTGGCGACTTATCATCGGATTCCGTTTAAATGGTCGCTTCTGACGGCGGGCGCGGCGGCATATGTGGCGATGACGCTGCGGTTTTCGGTCATGCGGCATGCGAGCCTGGCAGGAACGCTGGTGCGGCAGTCCCTGGGAATTCAGGCAATTTTGCTTCTGATTGACGCGCTTACAGGGCTTCGGGGGTGGTCGGTGGACTACGCGATCCCATGCGTCGCACTGTTTGAGGTGGCGGCGGTTCTTCTGATGATGTTAGTCAACCGGATGAACTGGCAGAGCTATTTTATGTATCAGATCACAATTACATTTCTGAGCTTTGTGCCGTTGATTTTCTGGAAAATCGGGTGGACGCATCATCCGCGTCTGACGGTGCTGGCAGCAGGTGTGTCGGTGGCAGCGCTGGCGGCGACGGTGATTCTGGGCGACCGGAGTGTGAAGCGGGAATTGAAGAGGCGGTTTCATGTGTAAATGGCAGGAAAATCGGTCACAGTAAAGGAACGGTCTATAAAAATACGAAGATTGAAAATTTGGATGAAAGAAAGGGAAGAAGCATGAGTCGGAAAACAGTCAGCATGATAGGCAATCTGACGCGTGATATGATGAGTGACGTGATGGAGACATCGTTAAAGAAGCCGATCCAGACCGGCGAATTCCGGAAAAATCCGGTCGAACCGGCGTGGAGATGTCCGGCGGAATATATTTATGAGCTGGTAAAAACAGAACAGTTTGTGATGGAATATTTGAAGCCGAAGCAGGCGGTGACGGGGCGCGTCATTTTGCAGCTGCACGGCGGCGGGTATATCGGTCCGATGAAAAATATTTACCGGCGGTTTGCGGTTAAGTATTCGCAGATCAGCTTCGGCGCGGATGTTCTGACGCCGGACTACCGGGTGGCGCCGGAGCATCCGTATCCGGCGGCGCTGGAGGATGCGGTGTACGCGTACCGATGGCTTCTGGAAGAGAAGAAATACCAGCCATCCCAGATCGTGGTAGCCGGGGATTCGGCGGGCGGAGGCCTGGCGCTGGCGCTCTGTCTGTATGCGAAAGATCACGGGCTGCCGCTTCCTGCGGGCATTATCACGATGTCGCCGTGGACGGATGTAAGTCTGAGCGGGGCATCGTATGAGGAAAACTATACGATCGATCCGCTGTTTGGCAATTCGAAGGAAAATATGTTGTACCAGTGCAGCTATATCGGGAATGCCAATCCGAAAAATCCGTATCTGTCACCGCTGTTTGGAGATTTTGAAGGATTTCCGCCGATGCTGATGCAGGTGGGCGCGTATGAGGTGCTTTTAGATGATACGAGGGCGGTAGCGAAAAAGGCGCGCGCCGAGGGTGTCAAGGTGCGCTGCTCGGTCTATGACGGGATGTTCCATGTATTTCAGATGGGACTCGACCTGATTCCGGAGAGCCGCGAGGCATGGGAAGAGGTCGCGGAATATCTGCGGATCATCTACCGGATTCATCGGGAGCCGGAGGGAACGGTCGTGAAAAAGGTAAAAACGAGACGCAAAGAGACGGAAGACCGGGCGCGGCTGAATCTGTTGGCATTTTTAAAACGGGAGCTTAAAAAGTGAAGATTACGTTAGTGACAGTAGGAAAAATTAAGGAAAAATATCTGGAGGCGGCGATCGCGGAGTACAGCAAGCGGCTGGGGCGTTACTGCCGTCTGGAGATCGTGCAGGTGGCGGATGAAAAAACGCCGGATAAGGCGAGTGAGCTGCAGGAAGCGCAGATCCGCGACAAGGAGGGCGAGCGGATTCTGGCGCATATCAAGGAGGACGCGTATGTGATTGCGCTTGCGATCGATGGAAAGCAGCGTTCCTCGGAGGAGATGGCGGCATGGATGGAAGACCTGGGCGTGCGAGGTGAGAGCCATCTGCAGTTTATCATCGGAGGTTCGCTGGGGTTGTCGCAGGCGGTGTTAAACCGTGCAGACACGAAGATCAGCTTTTCGCGCCTGACCTTTCCACACCAGCTGATGCGCGTGATTTTGCTGGAACAGATTTACCGGAGTTTCCGGATTATAAAAGGAGAACCGTACCATAAGTAGACATAATGCATGATGGGTGATTAAAAATCAGCTATTCATAATGCGTGAGAGCAGTTCGAGATCCTCTTTTTTGACCTTTAAGTTAGATGCCACCTCGGTTCCGTCCGGGGCGGTCACTTTTAGGGAAATGACGCTGTCCTCGCGCAGCGCGCGGGTGTAGGCGGCTTTCAGAAAAGGGGAAAATTTAGGGTGGCGGGCTTTGAAACGCGCCCACTCGTCCCGAAATTGCAGTAAGGATGAAAGATTCATGTGATTAAGTCCTTTCCGTTTTAATAACTGATGGTAGTGTATCATGCGCGGGGAAAGCATGTAAAGAGGAAAAATTATCAGTAATGAGAGGTAGACTGGTAACTGTTCGCAGTAACGTAGACAGGAGAATCAAGATTCATGGAACAGGTACAGAAGAAAAATATACTAGGCACGGAGCCGATCGGCGGGCTTTTGCGGCAGTTTGCGGTGCCAAGCATTATCGCGATGCTGGTAGGTGCCCTTTATAATATCGTCGATCAGTTTTTTATCGGAAGAAGCGTGGGAGAGCTGGGGAATGCAGCGACGAACGTGGCGTTTCCGTTGACGATCTCCTGTGTGGCGCTGGCGCTTCTGTTTGGAATCGGCGGTGCGGCGTCCTTTAACCTGACGCTGGGAGGCGGCGATCGGGAAAAGGCGTTATTTTATATTGGAAATGCGGCGACGCTTCTGTTTGGAAGCGGTGTGATTCTGGGGACTGTGGCGCTTTTTTGCCTGACGCCGATGCTGCGCTTTTTCGGTTCGCCGGACAATGTGCTGGCGTATGCCAAAACGTATACGGGTATCACGGCTTTGGGATTTCCATTTCTGATTCTGACCAACGGCGGCGGGCATCTGGTGAGGGCGGACGGAAGCCCGCTTAATGCGATGCTTTACAATTTATCCGGGGCGCTGATCAATACAGTGCTCGATCCGCTGTTTATTTTTGGATTACATATGGGAATGGCGGGTGCTGCGCTGGCGACGATCATTGGACAGATTTTTTCAGGAATCCTGATTATCCGGTATCTGCGCCGTTACAAAAACGGACGGCTGACAGCGGCGCATCTTCGACCACAGAGAACATATGTAAGCATGATTACCTCATTGGGGGCGGCGGCATTTTTCAACCAGCTTGCGATGCTGGTGGTGCAGATCGTGTTAAATAAATCCTTGACCTACTATGGTGCGCATTCGGACTATGGGGAATCGATTCCGCTGGCGTGTGCCGGCATTATCACGAAGGTCAATCAGGTGTTTTTTTCGATCGTCATCGGTCTTTCGCAGGGCATGCAGCCGATCGCAAGTTTCAATTATGGCGCGAAAAATTATGCGCGCGTGCGGCAGGTGTATGGGTTGGCGCTCAGGTGGGGATTTGCGGTGTCGGCGGTGTCCTTTGCGTGTTTCCAGTTGATTCCGCGTCCGATCATCGGGCTGTTCGGGGAAGGATCGGAGATGTATTTCCAGTTTGCGGAAAAATATTTCCGGATTTACCTGTTTTTCACGTTCTTAAACTGTGTGCAGCCGATTGCGTCGAACCTGTTTACGGCGATTGGAAAACCGAAAAAGGGTATTTTCCTGTCCCTGACGCGCCAGATTCTCTTTTTACTGCCGCTGATTGTGATTCTGCCGCTGTTTATCGGCATTGACGGCATCATGTATGCCGGACCGATCGCGGACTTTGTGGCGGGCGTGGTGGCGCTTGCGATGGCAGGCGTGGAGGTGAGACGGCTGCGGCGGATGGAAAGTGCGTCCGTGCATGCATAGGCGGATGGTATATTTTAGCCAGTCCTTCATATATTGAGGTAAGGAGGACGGGCTGATGAAGGAGGAACAATCAAAGCAGGATGTGAGGGCGCTGTTTCATTTTTTCTCCCGGAATATCCGGGAGCAGCTTCTGGCGCTTCCGCTTGAGGCGGATGGAATGGAAGAGGTACGGCTGCGAGTTAGCGCGCCGCTGTATTACATATATAAAAATAAAGAGTACACAGCCGGAAGTGGATTCCGGGTCAGCCGGGAGGATGTGGATGAAACGCTGCAATGCGCGGCTCGTTCTTCTCTCTATGCTTACGGGGAGGAAATCCGGCAGGGGTTTCTGACCGTGCAGGGCGGACACCGGATTGGCGTGGCTGGAAGGACGATACTGGAAAACGGACATATAAAGGCGATTCATCCGATAACCTTTTTAAATGTCCGTTTTTCGCATCAGATGATAGGATGTGCAGCAAAAATACGGTCGATTTTGACGGATCCAGGGACGGGAAGTATCCGGAATACGCTTCTGATTGCGCCGCCGAGATGCGGAAAAACAACACTTCTGCGGGATCTGATCCGGATGGTGTCGGATGGAGAAGAGGGAAAGGATAGGGGCTCTGCTTTGACGGGGAGCTTTGAACGGCCTAAGGCAGGTGCAGGACATGAAAATAAAGCTGGAAAAATGGTGGAGATGAGGAAGCAGCATGGTGGAAAAGTGAGGGCGCAGACGGTCGGGGTGGTGGATGAGCGTTCGGAGATTGCCGCCTGTTATCAGGGAATCCCGCAAAACGATGTTGGCTGCCGGACAGATGTGCTGGATGCCTGCCCCAAGGCGGAGGGAATGATGATGCTGATCCGCTCGATGGCACCGGAGGTGGTCGCGGTGGACGAGATCGGCGGTGAGAATGATTTGGAGGCGCTTCGCTATGTGATGAACTGTGGCTGCAGGATTCTGGCAACCGTACATGGAAATTCGATGGAGGACATCCGGGAAAAACCGGGCTTGGCCTCTTTTTTGCAAGAAAAACGGTTTGAGCGGTATGTGGTGCTGGGAAATAGACGCGGACCGGGAACGGTGGAGGCGGTATATGATGCAGCTGGCGAGGAGCTCATATGTGGATAAAATTGCTTGGAATCTGCCTTGTATGTGTATCGTGTGCGGGGATTGGCGGGGGTGAGGCATTGCGCCTGATTGGCCGGAGGCGTTTTTTGGAGGAAGTAAAACGGATTGCCGCGGGACTGCAGGGAGAGATTGGGTATACACAGGCAGTTCTTCCTCTGGCACTGTGCCGGGCGGGGGCACGCGGGGATGGAAAAGCGGGAAAACTATTTTTGGTGGCAGGAGAGCGGCTGGAAGCGAATCCAGAGTGTCCGTTTGGGAGTATCTGGGAAGCGGTTCTGGAAGAGCAGGGGATTCGTCCGATGTTAGGAACAGAGGAATGGGAGCTGATGTGCCGGTTTGGAAACAGCATCGGGTATCTCGATCTGGAAATGCAGCAAAAGACGCTGGCACTGTATCTGGAAGAATTGGAACGGGCGATTGAGCAGCTGCGGCGGGAAGAGCCGGAGAAGAAACGGCTGTGCTGGGGACTTGGGATACTAGGCGGGCTGTTTCTGGCAGTGGTGTTGATGTAAGTGGGGGAAGAAAATGGGAGTTAATCTAATATTTCGGATTGCGGCAGTCGGTATCCTGGTTTCCGTCCTCTGCCAGATCCTCAAACACAGCGGGCGGGAGGAACAGGCATTTCTCACAAGTCTTGCGGGTCTTCTTTTGGTACTGTTCTGGATGGTGCCGTATATTTATCAGTTGTTTGAGACGATGAAGGAATTGTTTGCGTTGTAATGGACTCTCGGAATCCTTCTGTGCTTGATTTTGTGAGATGATTTTTTGTCAGTTGAGCCCAAATTTCTGAGGCATACGTTGATGAAATTCGGGTGCAGCTGGCGAAAAATCAGCCGCAAAAGCGGGTGCAGGAAAGACTCCGAGAGTACATTGCAGGGAAGGACGGTAAAAAATGTCAATTTTAACCGTATCGGTTCTTGGGATCACGGCAGTTCTTCTGGCAGTCCAGCTCAAGGGAAAAGGCAGCGAGTATGGGACGTACATTGTGATGGCGGCGGGGCTGTGTCTCTTTTTCTATGCGGCGGGAAAGCTGGAAGTGATTCTGAAAACACTTCGGACGATGGAATCCTGCATCGGGATCAGTCCAGTGTATTTGTCGGCGCTTTTGAAAATGGCGGGAATTACTTATATTGCCGAATTTGCCTCCGGGATTTGCAAGGATGCCGGGTACGGTTCGCTGGGAACACAGATTGAGATATTTGCGAAGCTGTCCATTCTGGCGGTCAGTATGCCGATTCTGCTGGCATTGTTGGAGACGGTGAAGCAGTTTTTGGCGTAGGGAAGTGGTAAGTGCAGAAAAGCGGAGAGATGGTGAGAGCAGGTGACGGTGGGAACAAAGATGGTTGTGCGGGCAGTGAGCGTTATATTCTTGAGTGTATATTTGATGGCAGGAAATCATTTAACGGTGTCGGCGGCAAATGGTGAAAAGATATCCGAAGATTCGGATTTCAGTGTTTCTGGCGAGAACATGGATTCTCTTCTGAACTCACTGGATTTAAGCAGAATCGAAGCATTTTTAAGGGAAGCGGGAGGTTCGGCAGTCCCGGGGCTTTCATTCCGGGAAATCCTTTCGATGCTTCTCTCTGGCAATTATCAGAGTGTGGTTCGGATGCTGATGGATTTTTGCCGGACAGCCCTATTTCGGGAAATTTCAGAAAATGGCAGATGGATGGGGCAGGTCATCCTTCTGGGAATTTTAGGGGCGGTGTTCGCCAGCTTTTCGAGTCTCTTTGCCGACAGTCAGGTATCAGAGATGGGCTTTTATGTCACATATCTTCTGATTTTTACACTGCTTGCCGCCAGTTTTTTGAATGGGGTGCGGATCACGCGGACACTGTTGGAGCAGCTCTTTGAATTTGTCCGGGTGCTGGTTCCTGCTTTTTTTCTGGCTGTTTCCTTTTCCGGGGGAAGTACCTCGGCAGCAGCCGGATATGCATGGACACTTGCTTCTGTCAATGTGGCGGAATGGGTGTTTTTACAGTTGTTTCTGCCATGCACCCAGTTGTATGTCCTGCTGTCGCTGGCGGGACATTTAAGCTCGAAGGATTTGTTTTCAAAAGCGTTGGAATTGCTGGAACAGGGGATGCGCTGGGGCAGCAAGGCGCTTTTGGGAGTGGTGCTGGGCTTTCATGTGCTGCAGGGAATGATTGCGCCGTATACAGATTCGGTGCGTCAGACGGCGCTGCGGCGGGCGGTCAGCCTGATACCGGGAATCGGACAGGGCGCGGCGGCAGTGTCGCAGGTACTTCTTGGAAGCAGCGTCCTGATCCGGAATACGGTGGGCATCGGGGGAGTGCTTGTGCTGGCGGCGGTGTCGCTTCTGCCGCTTTTGAAACTTTTAATCCTCTATCTGGGGTGCCAGGGAAGCGCGGCGCTTTTGCAGCCGGTCAGTGACAGCCGGGTGGTGGAGGCAGTCGGCGCAGTGGCGAAAGGATTTTATTTTTTGCTGGCAGCAGCTGGTTCGGCGGTGGTGTTATTTGCACTTTCGATCGCGGTGGTGTGTGCGAGCACGAACGCGGCTTATTTTGCGGGGTAGAAGATGGAAGTAATTACTCACTGGGCGGGGAATATCGTCAGTTATCTAGTGTTTCTGACCGTTCTGACCGGGCTTTTGCCCGCACATAAGTATGAAAAATATATCCGTCTGTTTGCGGGCTGTATCTTGCTTCTGATTGTGCTTAAGCCGCTGACGGACGGGCTGCGGCTGGAGGAGCGGCTGAATTATCTGTTTACATCTCTTTCGTTTGAAAATGAAGCGGGCGAGCTGAAAAGTGAGATGGATGAGATAGAGGTGCGGCGTAGAAATATGGTTTTGAGCCAGTATGAGGCGGAAGCGTCCAAGGAGGCAGTGCGGGTGGCAGCGGAAGCGGGATTTTCCGTGGAAAAGGCGGACGTAGAGCTGGAAAAAGATCCGGAGTCGGAGCAATTTGCCTCGGTGCGGAGTGTGACGGTGTATGTGGCGGGAAGTGAGGCGGGGATGGAAGCGGCGGAACAGGAGGCTCCGAGTTCGATGATTGAAATAGAAAAAATTTCCCCGATTGAAATTTCACTTGAACAGGAGCAGAAGCAGGGAGAACCCGCCGCCGCGCAGGCAGTTTCATGGATGAATGGGGAAAAGATTTGGGAGCTTCAGCAGCGGCTGGCATCGTTTTATCAGGTGGAGGCGGATCATGTGGAAGTCAGGATGGAACCTTGACAGGGAATGGGTCAAACGAAATGAAAAATGGCTGATTTTGCTGGTGCTTGGGCTGGCAATTCTGATCTTATATGCGCCGTTTGGGAAGAAGACGAGTGAGACGGGAGTCTGGCAGTCAGGGGAAAGATGGGCGGAGAGTGGAACAGGAACAAACTCTGGGAATAGAGCAGGGCAGGACAAAAATGGAAGTTCAGAAGAGAGTGGTTCGGATGTCGAAACAGGTCTGCCAGGCACTGCATCCAGGCAGGACACGAACCGCATCTACGAGCTTCGCCTGGAGCAGCGGATCCGGGACGTTTTAAAGAAGGTGGACGGCGTGGGTGAGGTGGATGTGATGCTGACGCTGTTTTCTTCTTCGGAAAAGGTGCTGCGGGTGGATAAGGAGAGAAGCCGGGCTACCACCTCGGAGACGGATTCTTCGGGTGGTACGCGGCAGCAGGCGGATGAATCGCTGCGGGAGAGCACCGTGTTGGCGGGAGGTTCGGGCAGCGGGGAACCGGTAGTTGAAAAAGAATTGGCGCCGGAGATTTCCGGTATCGTGATCAGCGCGCAGGGAGGTGGAAATGCGTCGGTACAGAAGGAAATTTCGGAAGCGATGCAGGCATTATTCGGACTGCCGGCACATAAAATAAAAGTATTAAAGCGGGTGGAATAAAGGAGTATGCAAATATGAGAATGAAGATGAAACGCGTTTTCAGGAGAAATCAAATCATCATCACGACGCTGGCGATCATGATTGCGGCGGCGGGGTATCTCAACTATGCGGGAAAATCCGATCTGCCGGGGGCGGATACATATGAAGCGGGGGCGACCAAGATTTCAGATAGCGATATATATTCGGAAAATCAGGCGGTGTCCGGAAGCGTGGCGGACGGTGAATATGAGGAGATTGCAAGTCTTGACGATCCGGGAGAGGGCGATCCGCTGGCAGCAGGCAGTGAGGAGGGCACAGCGCAGGGAGCGGCGGACGGAGAGGAGGCATCTGCGGACAATCCGGCAGTCGATAACCCGGGCGAGGCGGTTTTGACAGGCGGAACCGGCGTGGCAGAGTACATAGCCAATGTACAGCTCAGCCGTGAACAGATCCGCGCCAAGAGCCGCGAAGCGCTGAATGCCCTGATTAACAATGAAAATCTGGATGCGTCGGCAAAAGAGGCAGCCGTTCAGGATATGCTGGCACTCAATGCGATAGCGGAGAAGGAAAATGCAGCGGAAACGCTTCTGATGGCGAAAGGATTTGCCGATCCGGTTGTCAGCATCACGGATGGAAAAGTGGATGTCGTTGTCAACGCGCCGTCCATCACAGATCCGCAGCGCGCGCAGATCGAGGATATTGTAAAACGGAAAACCGAGATATCGGCGGAAAATATCGTGATTTCCCTTTTAAACCTGGGAGATTGAGGAAGTTCGGATGAGTTAATGTTCACGGGTAGGCACTTTTGGAACCGAAAGTGCCGTAAGAAAACGTGGTGGCAGCAGGAATTTGCCGTATTAAAATGCGAAGCCACGGCAAATTCCGTTACTGGGCACGTATGCGTGAACAGTAACTCGGATGAGATTCGAACCGGAAATGCCTTTGCAAACTCCTGTATTTTTGGTATAATAAAAACACTTAATTGAAATGTATTTCTGGAAGTATTCGAGCATCTGTTTTTGGTGGGAAGAGAAGATTCCGGGCGTACATGGAAGTGGTCAGGAGGGATTTGGAATGGCGAGAGAAGCAGAAGATAGAAGCACACATATCGTATATGAAAAGGACCGCATTGGAGAAGTGAAAATTGCCGATGAGGTAGTGGCGATCATCGCAGGTCTGGCAGCGACTGAGGTAGACGGTGTCGATTCGATGGCTGGCAATATCACAAATGAACTGGTCGGAAAGCTCGGCATGAAAAATTTGAGCAAGGGCGTGAAAGTGACCGTAACCGAGGATCACGTGGTTGTGGATCTGTCCTTAAATATGAAATATGGCTACAGCATCCCGGCAGTCAGTGAAAAGGTGCAGGACAAAGTAAAGACAGCGATTGAAAATATGACCGGTCTGATGGTTCTGGAAGTTAATATTAAGATCGCGGGTGTCAATATGCCGGCGGAAGCATAGCAGGTTTCGTGCTTTCGTAGCTTTTCATTTTCTTAACACAAAATACTCAGTTTGACCTTGACGGGGAAAAAACCGTATGATATGATGATCGCGTTAAAAGGGAGTAGTTATAACCATGTAACCAACAGACCCTGAGGATAGTAAACCTCATGGTTACATGCCTTGTGTAAGTCAGATGGCAGTGTGCTTTTGTAACAAAAAGCGTGTGCCGTATGATTCAAATGTGAGGAACAAGACTTTTAGCATATGTGGATGAAACGTATGCTGAAAGTCTTTTTTGCTTTATTAGGAAAAAAGCGTCCTATGAAACAAAAACACTCGCATGGATGTATGTCTGGCGCGAAGAAAGACAGCTGCCAGAGCAGGTGTATCTTGGCAAGGGGCTCCAGGAAACAGAATATTTATGAAGGAAAACAAAATTAACAGGAGGAACAACATGGAATTTTTATGGGAAGGCGTCATGGCGATCACGCCGCAGCAGTTTGTGATGTATCTGATCGGCGGGCTTTTGATCTGGCTGGCGGTCAAAAAGGAATACGAACCGGCGCTGCTTCTGCCGATGGGATTCGGCGCGATCATGGTAAACCTGCCATTATCCGGCGTCATTAACCAGGTGACGGAGGGCATCGGGGAGACACAGGGTATTATACAGTGGCTGTTTGAGACGACGATCAGCGCGTCGGAGGCGCTTCCGATTCTGCTCTTCATCGGAATCGGGGCAATGATTGACTTTGGACCGCTTCTGTCACAGCCGATCATGTTTTTATTTGGTGCGGCGGCGCAGTTTGGCATTTTCTTTGCGATCTGTGCGGCATCGCTGATGGGATTTGAACTCAGGGATGCGGCATCGATTGGAATCATCGGTGCGGCGGATGGACCGACTTCCATTCTGGTTTCCCAGATCATGCATTCCAACTATGTGGGCGCGATCGCGGTGGCGGCGTACTCCTACATGGCGCTGGTGCCAATCATCCAGCCATTTGCGATCCGTCTGGTAACGACGAAAAAAGAACGCCGGATTCACATGACCTACAGTCCGAAAAATGTGTCCAAAACGACCAAGATCGCATTTCCGATTGTAGTTACTATCATTGTCGGACTGATTTCTCCGGCATCGGTGGCGCTGGTCGGATTTCTGATGTTTGGAAACCTGATCCGTGAGTGCGGCGTGCTTCCGGCACTTTCCCAGACGGCACAGAACGAGCTGGCAAACCTGATTACCCTGCTGCTTGGCATCACGATTTCGTTCAGCATGCGTGCGGACGCGTTTGTGCGGGTTGACACGCTTCTGATTATGGGAATCGGTCTGATTGCATTTATCTTTGATACGATCGGCGGTGTGCTGTTTGCTAAATTTATGAACCTGTTTTTGAAGACGAAAATCAATCCGATGATCGGTGCGGCGGGCATTTCCGCATTCCCGATGTCCTCACGCGTGGTGCAGAAGCTGGCGATGGAGGAGGAAAAGGGAAATATTATCCTGATGCATGCGGTCGGCGCCAATGTATCGGGGCAGATCGCCTCGGTCATCGCGGGCGGACTGGTCATTAAGCTGGTAAGCCAGTATTTGTAATATAGGTCTGTCGGGCAGATAAAATGGAAAAGGAAGGCTGCACTTGAATGATGAAAAATCAAGAGACAGCCATTGCACTGATTGAGATGGAGGAAAATATCGGATGTGGAATAATTTTTTGATTTCGCTGGCAATTATGGGAAAAGGAATGGCGGGAATTTTCGTCGTTGTCCTGATTATTACGGCAGTGGTGCTGATTTTAGGTAAGTTAAAGTAAAATATAAATTGGAAAAAGTATCTTTCTTTTTTCTTTCAGTTTTGTGCAGTTCGTTGACATTCGACAGAGGTAAATCTATAATAGAAACATTGTTTGTAAGAGTTTGAAAGGGCTAGAAGGAGACATGAGAATGAGTCAACGAAATAAAATTCAGCGCCTGCTGCGAAAAGGCGCTTTGGCAACTTGTTTATCCCTGTCAGTTGTGTGCAGCAGCTTATCGGCAGTTACAGCGTATGCAGGACCGGCGGATGATCCGGCAGCGGCAGCACCAGTGATCGGACCGGGCGGTCCGGGAACCACGAACGCGAATGCGGGACAGCAGGCGGATAATTCCTATTATAATCAGACGTTATCCAATCCGGTTGTCAATCCGGTGGACAAGTATTCCTATAGCCAGATGGTAAACGATATTTCGGCGCTGGCAAGCCGTTATCCGGGAACGGTGACCGTGAAATCGATCGGAAAATCGGCGGACGGACGTGATATCTACGATGTGATTGTCGGCAATCCGAACGCATCCAAGAAGATTCTGTTCCAGGGTGCGATTCATGCCAGAGAGTATATCGTTGTACCGCTGATGATGCAGCAGCTCGAGTATCTGGCAGCTGGATTTACGAATAATGGTACCTATATGACGCAGCCGCTTTCTAATATATTGGGACAGGTGGCATTTCATTTTGTGCCGATGCTGAATCCGGATGGAGTCACGATCAGCCAGATGGGCGAGAATGGTATCCAGTCGGAGGAACTGCGCCAGACGATGCAGGCGGCGTACGCGGCGGACAAGGCATCCAGCCGGACAACGGTCAGCTATGAAGAGTATATGAGACGCTGGAAGGCGAATGCACGCGGTGTCGATCTGAACTATAACTTTGCAGCAAACTGGGAGGGAATCAATGTATCTTTAACCCATCCGTCTGCAAATGGTTATAAGGGAACCAACCCACTGTCAGAGTCGGAGAGCCAGGCAATCGCGAACTTGATTCAGGGAACGGGATTCAATGCGGTTATCAACTATCATGCGATGGGAAATGTGATTTACTGGGATACGCAGAACAACCAGAAAGCGGCAGAGTCCAAGGCGCTGGCAAACGCTGTTCATGCCTTGAATGGTTATTCCGTTCTTGGAAGCAAGGGCGTCGGCGGCTTGAAGGACTGGCTGCAGCAGGCAGCAGGCATCCCTGGTATCACGATCGAGGTAGGACGTTCCACCTGCCCGGTATCTTTCTCGGAATATCCGGCGATCTGGAACCAGAATAAGGCAGTCCCGGCAACGCTGGGATATTATGTGGCGACACATTGATGATGGAATAAAATGAAGATTAGATAGAAAAAGGATGTGCGACTGGAGTTGGAAGTGGTCGTGCATCCTTTTTTGTTTCAAGATTTGGAACGGATCAACAAAAACAGGAAGCTAAAACTATACAAAATAGAAAATACATTCTTTTTTCAAAAATATGGTTGACAAATTCTGCAACATGATCTAATATAAAACCACAAAAGGAACAAAAATTCCATAACCGACAAAAAGGAACAAATTAAATGAAATGGAGGATTTCAACATGAAAACGAGAGAAGTTGTATTCTACAGCGAAGGCGCAAAGATGGTAGGAGATATTTATCTCCCGGATGATTACAAAGAGGGCGAGAAGAGATCAGCAGTTCTGTGTAACTCTGGATGGACTGGCGTTAATAAGTGCTATCCGGCACTGTTTGCAAGAGCTTTAACAGCAAGAGGATTTGTATGCATGGGCTTCGATTACAGAGGATTTAAGCCGAGTGAGAATGTTCATCCATGCCTGCCGAAGTACACAACCCTTGAGACAGAGGTTGAAGACGTGGCAAACGCATTTACCTTTATGCAGATTCAGCCGGAAGTAGATCCGGAACGCTGCGGACTTCTTGGATGGGGTGTCGGCGGTGCTGTATGCGTAACCGTTGCAGCGCGTGACAAGGAAGTAAAAGCGATTGCAACCCTGAACAGCTTTGTAAATGGCGAGCGCTGGATGCGTGACGGCATGGGAAATGATAAGTTTGGAAAGAGCGTTGCACGCCTCAGAGAAGACCGTATCAAGAGAATTACAACCAACGATCCGGTTCTGATGCATCCGTACACCGATTATCCGAACATCACAGAGAGCGGCGATTTCTATACAGACCATGTATTAAAAGAGATCAACGGCGGTATCGGCGATTCTGTCAACAAGGATAATGGCGAGGAGTTCCCGACCCCGATGAGCACCGCAATCGGCGAGAGCTTCATCCGTTTCAACGTAGAAGACCTGCTTCCGAGAATCGCACCGCGTGCTGTCTTTGTAGGTCATGGCTATTATAACGAGCTGCATCAGCGTGTAGAGGCGGAAGAAGCATACCGTCTGGCACAGGAGCCGAAGCAGTTATACTATGTAGATGGCAAGCACAATGAGTGGATGTTCGACGACGATCCGAAGTTCCAGGCACTGGCTGACGCGCTGGCAGCATTCTACAAGGAGAATCTGAAAGCATTCCAGTTTGGTTTACAGAAATAATCTATGGACAGAGAAAAAGAGATTGCATATTTAATGCAGGGAGCGTATGACCTCCATATGCACGCAGCCCCGTCCCCCTTTCATCGAGTTTTGGATGATTACGGGCTGTTAGAAGAAGCCGGGAGAGCCGGAATGGCAGGAATTATGCTGAAATCTCACTATGAGTCCACGATTGCGCGGGCAATTCTGGCTAATATCCACTGTGCTTCGTGTACGAAAGCCTATGGCGGTCTGGTGTTAAACTGGCCAGTCGGAGGACTCAATCCATATGCGGTTGAAAATGCGATGAAGCGCGGATGCCGTATCGTGTGGATGCCGACCCGGGACGCAAAGAACTCTTTGTGTTCCGGGAATATGCCGGGAGATTTCTTTGACCGCTCTGGAATCTCTATCCTGACCGAAACAGGGGAGCTGAGGGCGGAGGTTTTGGAGATTTTGAGGATTGCCAGAAAGTATGATGCGGCAGTCGCGACCGGGCACATCAGCCCGGAGGAAAGTATTCTCCTGTGTCAGGAGGGAATCCGGCAGGGAAACCGTATGGTTCTGACACATCCAGAATTTCCGCGGACGCGTGTCGATGTAAAAACGCAGAAACAGCTGGCAGCTCTGGGCGTTTATATTGAAAAATGCTGGTATAATGTGGCAGAAAAGGAATGCACGGCGCAGGAGATGGCAGACCATATCCGGGTAGTCGGAGCAGAACACTGTTTTATGGTAACGGATCGGGGGCAGACTTCAAGAGAACACCCGGTGGAAGCGATGAAGTTGTTTATGCAGACATTGCTGGATGAGGGAATCACGGAAGATGAGATTTATGTGATGACGCATACGGTGCCCCGGAAGGTGCTGGGAGAGTTATAGTAAATTTGATAATTGAATATGAAAAAATAAAAAGGTCAAAAATCAATTATAAGTTTACTTATAAGAATTCTTGACCTTTTTATTTTTTTCGAGAAGTACTTTTAAGAAGGTAAGGGATAATATAGTGTACTGGAAGGAGGATATCTATGGAATATACCAATATGTCGTTTCTATATGATTTTGCATTTATGTCGCTGCTGCTGATTATAGCCCAGTTCCTGCGTTCCCGTATAAAATTTTTGCAGATGTTTTATATTCCAGCGTCTGTTCTGGCAGGTCTGATGGGACTTGTCCTGGGACCGCAGTTTTTAAACGTGATTCCGTGGAGCGGTAAAATAGGAAGTTATGCTTATATGCTGGTATGTGTATTATTTGGCGGTTTGTTCCTGGGGAAAAAAGATAAAACCAATGTAAAACAGATTCTGACAAAGGTGGGCGATTCCTTTTGTGTCAATATGGGAGCTGAATTTTTCTGTTTTGGTATTGCACTGCTGGTAGGCGGTGCACTGATGAAAATTTTGTTTCCAAATGTATTTACAGAAATTGCCCTGCTGATGCCATCTGGATTTTGCGGTGGACATGGCTATGCTTCAACGATTGGAACGGCACTTAACAATTCACTGGGACGTGAAGATGGCGTTGTACTGGGGCAGACGTTTGCAACCGTGGGCCTGTTAGTTGGTTTGTTTGTAGGAATTGCCTGTATTAACTATGCAACCAGACATGGAGGAACACGTCTGGTAGAAAAAGCGGAATCTCTTCCGGAAGAGTGCCGCACAGGAATCGTTCCAGTAGGTAAGAGAAATTCGATGGGAGAAGAAACCATCAATCCAATGAGTATGGATCCGTTGGCATTTCATCTTGCACTCACGCTGACTGCAACACTGTGTGGTTATAAGTTCTACGATTTTTATAAACAGTTCTTACCGAATGTAGAATTACCGGTTATGTGCCTGGCAATGATATTTGGTGTCATTATTAACACGATTATAGGGCATACCCGTTTTAAAGACAGTATTGATGAGCATGTGGAAGGACGGATTGGTTCGATGGTAACCGATTATCTGGTTGGCTTTGGTGTGGCATCTATTTCGACTTCCATTGTACTTGAATTTGCAGGTCCGATTTTGGTTTTATGTGTATTAGGAATGCTGACATCCCTGTTTTTAGTATTTGTAGTTGGACAGAAGCTGTTCCGCAATTTCTGGTTTGAACGATCAATTTTTGTATTTGGATGGACAACAGGAGTGGTGGCAATCGGTGTTACGCTTCTTCGAATTGTAGATCCGGAAGGAAAGAGCGGCACATTGAATGACTATGGATATTCGTATACGCTGCAGTCCGTGATTGAGGTCTTTATCATCGCATTTACGCCAATTTTGACGGTTTCCATGGGATGTATTGCAGTTGGTGTGATTGAAACGGGAATTGCTGTGGTGCTCTTCCTGATATGTGCAAAATGCTTTGGTGTACATAATGAGAAGATGAATGAGCTTCGGGAAGGTGAAGCAGAGGTCATAAGTAAATAAGTCTTTGTATATTCTGAAAAATGTGTGGTTGGACATGAAAATGAACAGCCACACATTTTTTATTGATAGAAAGTTCGCCTCGGACTAATGTAGGTGAAATAGAGGAGAATGATGAGAGAAAGAAAATCTTTCATTTTTATGGTGAAGTGCATTGACTCCCCAGATTCCCAGAAGGACGAGAGCAATACCGAAAAATTCATGGAAACCGAAAGGCTCGCTAAGAATAATAACGCCTGTAAATACAGCTGTAACAGTGGAGATGCCGCTGAAGCTGGATGCAGTAGCCATGGACATATGGGTAAAAACTATGTTCCGCAGTGCTGAAGCATAAAGTGAGGACCCGATGGATAAGGCAAGAAGACAGCCAACGATAACAGGATCCGCGAGCGGACGAAATAACTCGATGGGATCGTTGGAAACAAGGTGCGTTATCAGAGAAATGCTTCCATAAACGGCGAACATAGCGAAGCTCATAGCATAGGTAATGTCCAGAGGTGTCAGATGTTTTCCGAGCTTCCGGATACAGAGATTTAAGGAAGAGGACATAAAGGCAGCCATTAACAACAGGAAAAAGCCCCATACGGTTGCAGCCTTATCCTCAGAATTTCCGGCAACAATGAAAATACCTAAAAAGCTAAGAAGAATAAAGAAAAATTGTCCTGCAGAGGGCTTTTCGTGAAAAAACGGAATGGCAAGCAAGGTGGTGATTAGCGGGATTAATGCCAGAATCACACTTGCTTTCCCAGAAGGATAGAAGCACATGCCGGTGGTTTCAAAAAAGCCATTAAGCAACTGGAAAATACAGATAGGAAGAATACATATGCCCATATCACGAAGAGAACGTAGATGAATTCGTTCGGTATGTTTTAAGGCGTAAAGTAGCACAAGACAGATTGCAAAACGAAGTGCAATTAGTAGTGCGGTATCTCCATTTAGGCGTGCAGTTAAGATTTTTAGCGGTAAATAAGAAATGCCAAATAAGAAGTTGTATAGGATAGCTCCTAGGATTGGATTAGTTTGTGCAAATTTCATGACGTTCCTTTCAACATGATTATATGATAAATGGTTCAATATAGGAAATATATGTCAAAGAAACCTCTGTAATCAAGGAAGAATTGCAGAGGTTTCTTTAATTTTTATATGTTTTTATATTTTGTGCGAACGCTTTTAATTTGAAAAGCTATACCTTATCGGAACTGCCAGATCCTGTTTTATCAAATTTTTTATAATTTTTAATCAGAATTCCCAGACTGGCGGTGGCGCCGATCATGATGAGGGCGGCGAACATTCCGCCGAAGTTTGCGATGATCTTGACACCATTGACACCAACGGTTGCGATCATGATGTAGCCGACTGCCATCGGAACGACACACCACACAAGCTTTAACCACATCGGGGAGTCCGGGGAATCCGGGTTGATACCCTGAGTGGAGATGCCTGCCATAGCGATACAGTTGGAGTTGCAGGCGGTAATGGTGCTGAGGAAGATCAGAACAACGAATAATGGGATGATCAGATTTCCAAGCGGAAGAGCTCCTAACATATCATAAGGAACATTCTCAACGCCGCGGTCATAAGATGCAACGAGGTCGAACAGTCCAGAAGTCTGAACCCACAGAGAGGTACCGCTGACTAAAACCATCCACAGGGCACTGACAGAAGCACAAAGACCTACATATAATCCAAGCACGTGTTTTACCTTGCGTCCATAAGCGATCTGTCCCATGAAAGCGCCAGAGGTAGGTGCCCATGCCATCCAGCTGAACCAGTAGAAGGTGGTCCACCACTGCGGCCACTGGGTTCCAACGGATTCACCAGTAATCAGGATACGTTCAATAAAGGTACCTGCGAAACCGCCCAATGCCTCGGTAGAGAGGTTGAACAGGAAGGAGGCATTTGAAAATACCAGCAGGAAAATCAGGAAAATAGCAAAGCCGTATACGTTGATATTGGAAACATGCTTCATAGCTTTCTGGATACCGGAAACAGCCGTAGCAACCGTGACAGCGGCAACGACAATACCGACCATAAACCAGAGGCGGGCATTAGATGGAAGTCCAAGCATTTTGGAGATACCACCGGAAATATTCATGAATGCCTGTGCAACAGAACCAGCCATACCGGCACCGATGGCAAATAAGGTGATTGCGTCGATGGTCTGCATCCAGCGAGGATGGTAGCAGCGGTCACCCAGAAGAGGGGAAACTTCACTGGCGATGGAATACGGCTTTTTCGCGTTGTAATACATGAAAGCAAATACAACCGCCGGAACCGTATACATACAATATGGAACGATCGTCCAGTGAAGGAACATGGTTTCCATGGCAAATTTCAGGGAACCGCTGGTAGAAGGTTCAACGCCGTATAATTCGGTCGGCGGGTACGCGTAATGCGCGATCGGCTCCCCCGGTCCCCAGAAGAGGACACCGGCTGCCATGGTTGTTGTGAGGGCGATAGTAAACCAGGAAAAATTGCTTAGTTCTGGTTTGGCGTCCTCACCGCCGATTCGTACATCGCCAAATTTGGAAAACATGGCAACAACGGCGACGATTACGATTGCAAGGGCGAGAATGCTGGCAGCCCAGCCGAGATTTTTGATGATCCAGTTGTTGATATTATTGATGACTCCCAGAAAAGTTTCCTGATCGACAAGGCTTAAAACAAGGAACGCGACCAGAATAATAAATGGCGGGAAAAAGGTCATGATGCGAATTTTTGAGTTTTCATTTTTAGCATTTTTATCAGTCATTTATGATTCCTCCTTGTAGGGTGTATCCCAGATAGGACGGTAGTCCTCCGGGTGGCGGTCGGTCAGAACGGTATTAAAATCACGTTCTTTTGCAATCCGGTTTAAATCAACGCTTCCATATAAAATAGCTTCTTCCTGGACGCCGCAGCTGTCAATCCGTTCTCCAATAGGACTTACCAGCTGGCTTTTTCCTGCGAAGATCTCATCGCCGGACAATCCACAGCGGTTGACTGCGGCTATGTATACAAGATTGTCCAGGGCACGGCACGCAAGGTTTAAATCCCACCATTCTTTGAAATAGTAGCTGGCGCGCCATGCGGCCGGGACTAAAACCAGTTCGGCACCGGCCAGTGTCAGCAGGCGGACGGTTTCTGGAAAGCATACGTCGTAGCAGATGACGACGCCGATCTTTCCGAGTTTTGTCTCAAAGACCGGGTACTGGGTGCCGCGCTGCAGATAAGTTCGTTCGTCTCCGACGGGATGCGTTTTTGAATAATGCCCGAGAATCGTGCCGGTATCATCGATCAAAAAAGCAGAGTTTTCGACTCCAGATGGGGTGGAAAAAAGAATCGGAGCCAGAATAAAGACTGAAAGTTCCTTTGCCAGACTACGCATCCGTGTCAAGGAAGGTCCATCTTCGATTTCGGCGAGCTTCATCATATCTGGGATGCAGGTGCCGAGATAGCCGACATTAAATACCTCTGGCAGACAAATCAATTTTGCCCCGTGAGCGGCTGCTTCCCGGATCTGTTTCTCTGCTTTGTCAAGATTATTAGAAACATGGAACAAATCGCAGTCCATCTGGAGCATGGCGATTTGGTAAGGTGATCGAGTTTGTTGCATTTGAGTATCCCCTTCCTAAAATAGAATATTTATTCCATAAACGACATTTATGATATAATTATAGAATTTATAAAGGAATAAATCAACCAAAATACAATAATAAAGAACAAAATTTACCTTTTTTACAAAGAAATCCTCCGAAATTTGTCTGCTTTGACGAAAAACAAATGTCAAATTGACGAATTTCTAAGGAAAGTATATAATAAAACCAAACGAAAATCGAGTGAGAATCTTGGAATGAATGAGGATAAACGATGGGCAATGAAGTATTGGAACAGATCATAAAAATCAAGGACGCCGTACCGAAAAAACAGAGAATTCTCTGCAATTATCTGGCGCTGAATTATGAAAAGATTGGCGTGATGACGGTGGCGGAGCTGGCGGAAAATGCGGGTGTGGGAAGCACGACGGTCATGCGTCTGGTACAGCTTCTGGGCTTTGACAGCTACACTACATTTAAGAAAGCATTGGCACAGGAATCGCTTTTGAAAAATACAACGCCGTACCGCAGCCTGCGGCAGGAATTTTCCCGTACCTCGGAGACGGCGAGCCGGGATACGTTCCATATGGCGATCGCGGACGGAATCCAGGTGCTTGAAAATCTCTGTACGCCGTCAAACATTTCCCAGTTTGAGGCGGCAATCCAGCTGATGCTGGAATCAGATCAACTCTATATATTGGGAATGCGTTCCAGCAAGGCGCTGGCGCTGTATTTTGAATATGTGGCAGAGCGCTTTTATCCGCATATCCGCCAGCTCAGCCGGGAGGAAGAGTTTGTCTATGACCGGATTGCAATCAATACGACGCCGAAGGATGTGCTTTTAGTGTATTCGGTCTGGCCATGTACGAAAAAGACGATTCGTGTGGCAGAGTTAGCACATAATCTGGGAATCCCGATGATACTGATCACAAATACAAGCTTAAATCCATTGGTAAAGATCGCAGATGTAGTGATTGATACGAATTCTGTGAACCATCCGAGCGGTGATACTGCTTTGATGCTGGTAACGGAGGCGCTCATGAGTGAACTGGGAAGACGGACCGCACCGGAATCCACGAAGAATATTGAAAAAATCGAACAGGCATTGAATGACAATGGACTGATTCTCTGGGAGAATTAATCGAAGATGTGCAACTGAAAACCCGATAAAACAGGGCTGCCGTTATTCCTCAAACGGCAGCTCTTCTTTTCGCAAAAATGTCCGGATCGACTCGTCCCACTCGCGTTCCAGCGTCTTGTCTAACGTAAATTGGTTGAGCGACAGTCCGGTGACACAGCTTAAATGCTGGTTTTCATAATGAATATTTAAGAACAGTCCGCCGACCTGCTCCGGGAGCCATTGGCTTTTGCGGGCGGTCAGAAACTGTTCGGTGGCAGCCTTCGGAAGCTTCAAAATGATGGAGAAGCGCTCCGGAAGCTTTTTTCCTTTTATGAGGGAAAAACAGAACGGGCGCAGAGTTTTCCAGGTTGAATATTCTTCAATCTGCCCCTCGGCACGCTCTTCTTCGGAATAAAAGCTTTTATGGACGCGTCCGTCGATGGAGAAGGTGTTGAACGTCACGATCTCCGCTTCCTTGAGCAGAAAGCGGTCAAATGTCTCTCCGATGAACAGTTTCTTGGTAAATAATTTTATATCACAGATATTGCAGGCAATCATATGTGTCCTCGCTGAGATGGTAAATTCGTTATTTTCTGTGTAATGTAGAAACAATAACGTAGATTCTATTTTATCGCAGGCGGGAGAGGGACGCAAGTGACTTCTTATTGGCAAGACGGAGAATTTTAAAATTTTATTAGCACTCAACAAAAATGAGTGCTAATTTTCTATTGACATCTTGGAACGCTGGTATTAAAATAAGAGTCACGGTGATGGAAAATCACAAAAAAAGAATTTTACAAGCGTATATTTATGTAGCTGGATAGCAGGATTGGACGCGGCAGAGTGAAACTGCCAGACTCCATTTTCGGAAGCGGATATCCACTGTATTTTGCAATCAAAAGGAGTGTATAGATATGGCAGCAAAAACAGGAAGTTTATCAATCAACAGCGAGAATATTTTCCCGATCATTAAGAAATGGCTTTATTCCGATCATGATATTTTTTATCGTGAGCTGATTTCCAACGGATGCGACGCGATCACGAAGCTGAAAAAGCTGGCGCTGATGGGCGAGTATGAGGAGCCGGGAGAGACGGAGTATAAGATTCAGGTTACCGTTAATTCTGAGGACAAGACGATCACCGTCGAGGATAATGGTATCGGTATGACTGCCGAGGAAGTGGAAGAGTACATTAACCAGATCGCATTTTCCGGTGCACAGGATTTCCTGGCAAAATATAAGGACAAAGCAAACGAAGACCAGATCATCGGTCATTTCGGTTTGGGTTTCTATTCTGCATTCATGGTAGCGGACAAGGTTACGATCGATACTCTTTCTTATAAGAAAGACGCAGAGCCGGTTCACTGGGAGTCTGAGGGCGGCACTGAGTTTGCGATGGATAAGGGCGATAAGGAAGGCAATGGTACCAAGATTGTCCTTTATTTAAATGAAGACAGCACTGAGTTCTGCAATGAGTATCGCGCACGTGAAGTCATCCAGAAGTACTGCTCTTTCATGCCGGTTGAGATTTACCTGAAAAATGCAACGGCAGAACCGGAGTATGAGACGATCGAGAAGGATCAGCTGACCGACAAGGACACCATCGTTGAGACGGTGGTCGAGGAAGCAAAGACCGAGGAAAAGGAGAAAGGGGACGGCACGAAAGAGACCGTGGAGGTATCTCCGAGAACCGAGAAATATAAGATCCTGAAACGTCCGGTGGCACTGAATGACATTCACCCGCTGTGGAACAAGCATCCGAACGAGTGTACCGAGGAAGAATACAAAGAATTTTACCGCAAGGTATTTATGGATTACAAGGAACCGCTGTTCTGGATTCATCTGAACATGGATTATCCGTTCAACCTGAAAGGAATTCTGTACTTCCCGAAGATCAACATGGAGTACGAGAGCATTGAGGGCACCATCAAGCTGTACAACAACCAGGTATTTATCGCGGATAATATCAAGGAAGTTATTCCGGAGTTCCTGATGCTCTTAAAGGGCGTGATCGACTGTCCGGATCTGCCGTTGAATGTATCGAGAAGTGCGCTGCAGAATGATGGATTTGTAAAGAAGATTTCCGATTACATCACCAAGAAGGTAGCGGACAAGCTGACCGGTATGTGCAAGACAGACCGTGAGACCTATGAGAAATATTGGGACGATATCGCTCCATTTATCAAATTTGGCTGCTTAAAGGATGAGAAATTTGCTGAGAAGATGGATGACTACATCATTTACAAGAATCTGGACGGAAAATATCTGACGCTGAAAGACTGCATGGATAAGGCGAAAGAGGAAGGTCATGAGAACCAGATCTACTATGTAACAAATGAGAAAGAGCAGAGCCAGTACATCAACATGTTCAAGGCAAACGGACAGGATGCGATCATCATGTCTCACAGCATTGATAATCCATTCATCAGCCAGGAAGAGCAGAAGCATGAGAACCTGAAATTCCTGCGTATTGATGCCGATGTCAATGACACGCTGCGCGAGGAAGTGAAGGAAGAGGACAAGGAAGCGCTCAAGAAACAGGAAGAGACGCTGACAGAGACCTTCAAGAAAGCACTGGGCGATGATAAGCTGCAGGTAAAGGTTGAGAAGCTGAAGGATGCTGAGATTTCTTCGATGATCACCCTGTCGGAGGAAACACGCCGTATGCAGGATATGATGAAGATGTACAACATGGGCATGGACGCGTCGATGTTCGGCGGCAGCGGTCAGGTGCTGGTACTCAACGCGAACAACAAGCTCGTTCAGTACGTCTTAGAGCACACGGATGGCGAGAATACGCCGAAGATCTGCGAACAGCTCTACGACCTGGCACAGCTCAGCCACGGTTCCCTGACATCGGAGCGCATGACGAAGTTTATCGCACGGTCGAATGAGATTATGGGTATGATGCTGAACTAAGGGCGTCTGGTTCACGACTGTTTTATATAGGAAAATATGTTAAAATATCATATATGATATAATGACGGAGCTGCTGCACGTAAATGTGGCAGCTCTTTTATTACCTGTCGTAAGAGAGCAAATGGGATTCACTATTTCACGAATTTAGGATTTATGATAGAATAGGAGCACTTAGCAAGGTTTTTTCAGATTTGACGGGGAGGTGCGTGTATGTTTGGAATCGGAGGATGGAAACAGGTTGGCGCGACGTTTGATATGAAACGGCAGGCGGCGATCCGGGAGCAGCTGGAACAGGCGGGAATTGAGTATCAGGTCAAGGTGCAGAACCGTCTGAAATCGGGCGTGCTTTCCGGCAATCAGCGGGCGAGGCTGGGAAGTGCGGGAGAAAATGCGGCATCGGAACGGGAATATCTGTTTTATGTGCAGAAAGCAGAGGAGGAAAAGGCGCGCCGTGTGATAGAAAGCGCCGGAAGATAAAACAGGTATTTTCTGAGAATGAAAGGCCTGAATGACGAAGGAGAGAAAATGGGAGAGGGAAACTGGAACGAATCGGATCTTTGGCAGCGGGAGGCAGAAGAAAATGGTCTGCAAATGGAACCTGAGCTGCAGAATGCGGTTCAGAGTCCGAAACAAATCCGAAAAAACTGCCGCCGCGAGGTGCGCCGTGTCTGCAATGTCCTCGGCTGGGCGCTGGCATTTTTCAGCGTGATGACGGTACTTGTCAGCATACTTCTGGAAGTGGCTGGCAACGTATGGGCGGACGGAGGCGTGATCAGTACGTTTTTGAACCGGATGGTAAATGCAGCGTGGTATGAGGACGGCGGAAGCACGCTGGTCATCTATGCGCTGGTTCTTCCATTCGTATTTTTAATTCTGCGCCTTGTCCCGGAAGAACGGGCAGAGAAAATGAAGATTAGTTTCCTGCAGTTCTGTATGTTTTTTATTTTGGCACAGGGATTTGGAACTATCTTTAACCTGCTGGGAAATGCAATCAATGATGCGGTGGCGGCAAGTAGCGGCGGCGATGCATCCGCGATGAACCCGGTCAACGAGATGCTGGATTCGCTCTCGCCGGTAATGATTTTATATGTAGGGTTTTTAGGACCCATTATTGAGGAATATATCTTTCGATGGAAACTCTTAAACCGATTGCGCCGTTTTGGCGATAAGGCGGCGATTACCTACACGGCGCTGATGTTTGGTCTGATGCACGGAAATGTGACGCAGTTTCTCTATGCGGCGGTGATTGGCGTGGTTCTGGGATATGTGGCGGTGAAGACGGGACGGATGCGTTATAATTGTCTGCTGCATATTCTGATCAACAGCTGGTCGTTAGTGATAGCGATGCTTGGAACACAGGATACGCTGCTGCCGCTGTTTATCACGTTTCTGATGACCGGGTTTATGGGCTGCACGATCATCGGGGCGTTTGTTCTGCTGATTTTCAATTTCCGGAAAATCCGGCTGTCCGATGGGGCACTCCCAGAGGGAGTGAAATTCCGCAATATATGTGGGGCAATGTATGGGAATCTCGGAACAGTGGCATTTATTCTGGTAAGTTTGATTACGATGGCGTTTTTCTTGTCGAGATGATGTGGTGGTCAGTTGCTGTTCACAAGTAGGCACTTTTGGAAGTGAAAGTGCCGTAAGATAACGTGGTGGCAGCAGGAATTAGTTGTATTTAAATGCGAAGCCACGGTAAAATCTGTTACTGGGCACGTGTGTGTGAACAGTAACACTGTTCATGTGTTTGTCATGTATTTCAGCATGTATTTCACGGGATTCTGCTTGACTTCCTACTGTGTGATTACTATAATAAATAGTAATGAATACTACGTGATGTGAATTGCGTAACGGGAGGACGTTATGTTATATAAAATTATTGGTGACAGCTGCATGGATTTGACGGAGGAACTGAAATTGGATCCGCATTTTCAGATGATTCCGCTGACCCTTCAGATAGGGGATTACAAGGTAACGGATGATGAGACATTTAACCAGAAGGAGTTTCTGGCAAAGGTAAAGGCAAGTCCCGAGTGCCCGAAGACGGCGTGTCCATCGCCGGAGAGCTTCAAGGAAGCATTTGAGGGCGAGGCAGAATATATTTTCGTGGTAACGCTTTCGAACCATCTGAGCGGTTGCTACAACTCGGCGGCTTTGGCAAAACGCCTTTATGAGGAAGAGAACGGAACGGACGGGAAGAAGATTGCAGTCATTGATTCCCTGTCGGCGTCGGCGGGCGAGTTAAATATTGCGCTGTTCATCCGGGATCTGTGCGAGAAAGGTCTTCCGTTTGAGGAGATCTGCAGGCAGACGGAGGCATATCGGGATTCGATGAACACGTATTTCGTCATTGAGACGCTTGATTTCTTAAAGAAAAATGGCCGTCTGACCGGTTTGACGGCTTTTATCGCGTCGGCGCTGAATATCAAGCCGGTTATGGGCGCGGACAGCGGTACGATCATCAAGCTTGATCAGGCGCGCGGCATGACCCGGGCGCTCGACCGGATGGCGGAGATTGCGTGCAAAGAGGGCGGCGATACCGCAAGCAAACGTCTGGTGATCGCACACTGTAATAACCCGGAACGTGCTGAGCACGTGAAAGAGATCATGTGTAAACGGGCAAACTTCCGTGAGGTAGTGATCACGAATACGGCTGGCGTTGCAACCGTGTATGCGGGCGACGGCGGAATCATTATGACACTGTAGGGAGAAAGAGTGGGTGATGACAGCTGGAAAGGTGGAAAACGCCGGACAGCTGCGATTGATTGAGGAAAAATGAAGCATACATTTTTTAGTAAATGCACGAAAATGCCGTTCAGATACCGGACGGCATTTCTTTTATCTAGAATTGGAAATATGACAATTTTGGCAGGAATGACGCTTTTGCTTGGCGGATGCCAGGCGGGAGGTTCCATATGGAAAGAGACAATCTCATTGGAGCCAAAAGACAAAACGGTATCGGAAGAAACGCTTGATCCGGAAACAGATATAGACGGGCAGGTGGAGTCAGAACAGGTAGATGGCGCGGAACTGGGGGTGGAAATGCAGGGGCAGGACGAATCTGGCAAACTTGAGTCAGAACCGGGAGAAAATGATTCAAATGAGTGTTCGCTTCTGTTTGCCGGAGATATCTATTTTTCCAACCATGTTTTAAATGCCTACGACCGTGTGGGAGGTATCGGTGGCGTCCTCGGAGAGAGCTTGCGGGAGACGATCGCGGAGTCTGATATTTTTATGGCAAACCTGGAATTTCCGTTCAGCGACCGGGGAACACAGGCGGCGGATAAACAGTTTACGTTCCGGGTATCCCCGTCCCGCGTGTCTATTTTACAGGAGATCGGACCAGACATTGTGACGGTGGCGAACAACCATGCGCTAGATTACGGCACGGACGCACTGCTGGACACGTGCGATACGCTGGACAGTGCCGGGATTTTGCATGTTGGGGCGGGAAAAAATCTGGAAGAGGCGAAACAGCCGCAGATCATTGAGAAAAATGGAAAAAAGATTGGTTTTCTGGGCGCGTCGCGCGTCTTTCCGACGGGCGGATGGGCGGCAGGATCGTCGCATCCGGGCATGTTTTCGGCGTATGACACGGCTTCGGTCGTGCAGGAGATCCAGAAGGTAAAGAAAGAGTGTGATTATCTGGTTGTCTATGTCCACTGGGGTATCGAGCGGAACACGCAGCCAGAGGCGTACCAGCGGGAGATGGGACATCAGTACATCGACGCGGGCGCTGATCTGGTGGTTGGCAGCCATCCACATGTGCTGCAGGGGATCGAGCTGTATCATGGAAAATGGATTTTGTACAGTCTGGGAAATTTTGTGTTCGGAAGTTCGATTCCGGAGACAATGCTGGTGCAGGCGTCGGTAGATGCACAGGGAGAGACGGCGCTTTCAATTGTGCCTGCAACTTCATCTGCCGGATATACGAGAGAGCTGGACGTGGGGAAGAAAGAGGCGTTTTACCAGAAGATACAGGGGCTTTCGGACGGCGTGCAGATTGATGAGAATGGAAAGGTGCAGGTGCAGTAAAATCAATTCGTGAAATCCTGCCCCTGAAAACACCCGCTTTCCCGCAGTGCCTTGGAAAACGTATTCAAAAACGCCCGCTTATTTCCACTCCATTCCGGTGCAACCAGCAATTTTTTCGGTCCATCGCCGCTGATCCGGTGGATGACCATATCGGGCGGCAGCAGGCGGATACATTCGATCAGCAGCTCAATGTATTCGTCCATTGAAAAGACCGGAAAAGGTGCCTGTTCGTAGAGCTCTGCCAGCTTCGTGCCGCGTAAAATGTGGAGAAGCTGAAGTTTGATGCCGTCGATGGCAGGCTGGAAATCGGCCAGATAGCGGACGGTATCGAGCATCTGAGCTTTCGTTTCATCAGGCAGCCCCAGAATGACATGGACGATGACGGTCAGACCGGCGGATTTCAGTTCACGGACGGCATTTTCAAAGACTGGGAGGGAATAACCGCGCTGGATGCGCGCAGCACTTTCCTCATGGATGGTCTGAAGTCCCAGTTCCACCCAGACCGGTTTTCGGCGGTTTAAGCGGGCGAGAAGCTCCAGGACATCCGGCGGCAGGCAGTCCGGGCGGGTTCCGATGGACAGGGCAGCCACGTCCGGGTGGGCGATTGCCTCGGAAAAAAGCGTCTCCAGATAGGAGACAGGCGCATAGGTATTTGTGTAGGACTGGAAATATGCGACATATTTTCCACCCGTTATTTTATTTGCGACACGCGCCTTTGCCGCTTCGATCTGTTCGGTCACGGAGGTGTGAGCCGGCTCTGCAAAATCGCCGGAACCGCCGTGGCTGCAGAAAATACAGCCGCCCGTTCCCAGCGTACCGTCCCGGTTGGGACAGGTCATGCCGCCGTCGAGCGCCAGCTTGTAGATTTTCTGCCCAAATTGGTCTTTCAGCCATGCGTTTAACGAATAGTAGGGACGACCGTCGGAGTAGCAGCGGGGCATGGAGGAATCCGGGTGTTTGCCGGAGGCGGTGGATGCAGGATGGAATGTTTCGGGTAATGATAGGTATGTTTGAGTAGTTTGCTTCATACGGACTCCTGTGTTTTACTATATAAATGAAAGCTTACCAGAACCACAGCATTTTGTAAACACACGAAAGAATATCGTATTGAGGCATTTTGAGGAAAATGATATAATGAGCGCAGAAGAAAAGAATGCGGCTGCGAAGCAGACATATTCTTTTCTTGCGCCATTAACGAACGAACAGCCATGCGAAGCAGGGCGGTAGAGCGCGATAGCGCGGGTTCGTGAGTTATGATATAATACATACAAGAAGTCAGATTGAATCAAAATGTCTGAAATCATAACCATATATATAAAGGAAACAATTGTTCACGGGTAGGCACTTTTGGAACCGAAAGTGCCGTAAGAAAACGTGGTGGCAGCAGGAATTTGCCGTATTAAAATGCGAAGCCACGGCAAATTCCGTTACTGGGCACGTATGCGTGAACAGTAACAAACAATTTGGGGAAAAGGAGAAGGAATATGTCAGTCAAAGAAACACTGAAACAGCTGGAATCTGAGAAAACGAAAGTGCTGATGGCAGAATTATACGGGGCGGAGAAAGCGGAGGAGAACCGGGCGCGTTACCGCTATGTGGCAGAGCACTTTGAAAAAACATATGGGGAACGCGATATCAAGCTGTTTACTTCCCCGGGACGGACGGAGATCAGCGGCAACCACACCGATCACAATCATGGCAAGGTGCTGGCGGGCAGCATCAACCTGGACTGCGTCGGAGCGGCGGCACCGAACGGAACCGACACGATCCGCATTTTAAGTGAGACATTTCATCAAAATTTCAGCATCCATTTAAGTGACCTGAAACCGAGCGCGGGTATGAGCGGCACCATCGACCTGACAAAGGGCATTTTAAAGGGTTTTGAGGAGAGAGGATACAAGGTCGGCGGATTTGACGCATACATTACCAGCAATGTTATCAGCGCGGCGGGCGTCAGCTCTTCGGCTTCCTATGAGATGCTGATCTGCTCTATGTTAAATACGATGTTCAATGAGGGCAAGATGGACGTTGTCACCTACGCGCACATCGGAAAATATGCAGAAAACAAGTTCTGGAACAAGGCGTCCGGACTGCTCGACCAGATGGCGTGCGCGGTCGGCGGTCTGATTACGATCGATTTCAAAAACCCGGAAGCGCCGGTTGTGGAGAAGATTGATTTTGATTTTGGTGCACAGGATCATAGCCTGATGATTGTAAATACGGGAAAAGGTCACGCGGATCTGAGTGCAGATTATTCTTCTGTTCCGAACGAGATGAAGAAAGTAGCGCAGTATTTTGGCAAAGAGGTATGCGCGGAGATTTCCGAGGAAGAGGTGATCGAAAATCTGCCGGAAGTCCGTGCATTTGCGGGTGATCGCTCTGTGATGCGTGCATTCCATTTCTTTGAGGAAAATAAGAGAGTAGAGCAGGAAGTAAAGGCGCTCCTCGAAAATGATTTTGCAGCCTTTTTGGAGGGAATCACTGCTTCGGGCAATTCTTCCTGGAAATGGCTTCAGAATGTATACACGACTGCCAACGTGCAGGAGCAGGGCATCAGCATTGCGCTGGCGCTGACAGAGCTGTTTATTGCGAAAAAAGGACGCGGCGCGTGCCGGGTTCATGGCGGCGGATTTGCCGGTGTCATCATGGCGATGATTCCGAATGATCTGGTGGACGAGTATACAGAATATATTGAAAATGCGATCGGAGAGGGCAATGTATACCGCATGAGCATCCGCCCGCACGGCGCGATCTGCGTGAGCGAGCGCATCTAAAAATTGGGACCTGGAAAGGCGGTGGAATTTATGGGAAATAAAAATCTGATTATCACAATCGAGAGGGAGTACGGAAGCGGAGGACGTATTGTGGGACGCAAGCTGGCAGAGGAGCTGGGGCTTCATTTCTACGACGATGAGATCTTAAAGATGGCGTCGGAGAAGAGTGCGGTCGGAGAGGAATTTTTCCGTTTAGCGGATGAGAAAGCGGGAAACAACCTGCTTCACCGTCTGACTGGCGCGAAGAAGGCAGATGTGTTCGGAAAGCCGTCCCTGAAAGGCGATGTGACATCGCCGGATAACCTGTTTAAATTCCAGGCGATGGTGATGCGGGAGCTGGCAGAACAGGAACCGTGCGTATTTGTAGGCCGTGCGGCTGGCTATGTGCTGGATCAGGACGAGGAGATCGAAAATCTGATCCGCATCTTTGTCTATGCCGACCGTGTGCGCCGCGTGCAGCGCGTTATGGAAGTAGACTGCATCAGTGAAGAAAGAGCGAAGAAGCGCATCCGGAAGATTGAGAATGAGCGGAAGAATTATTATAAATATTTTACCGGAAATGACTGGAAAAATATGAAGAACTACGATCTTCCGATCAATACGACCCGCCTCGGACTGGACGAGACGGCGGAGCTGATCAAGGAATATGTGAAGCTGCGCGGGTATATGAAGTAGGGAAAAATGAAAACAACCTGTCTGTGATGCAGGCTAAAAATTTCAGTTGAAGATTGTAGGAAGCAGGGCAGATTTGGAAGATGAGAAGTGCCAGCGGATCGCCAGCTCAATCAGCTCCCAGAATGCTGGGAGAGTGATTCCGGCATTCTGAATTTTCCTTTGACGACAGTAGAATCATTACGAGCTTATTACAAATTATTTACGGTTTGAAGTGGCATATTGACGGTCAAAATGGAAAAATGATACAATGATTTCAGAAAGAAAGGGGGCAAAAGCATGAGAAATGCATCTGAATTTAGGCAAATGGCGCGTGAGACACTGCGCGGAAACTGGAAACTTGCGATGGGAACGGGATTAGCAGCGTCCCTGATTGGTGCGGAGATTGCCGATACGGCGCCAAATGGAATATCAGAGCTGCAAAAAGTGATACAGGCACGACCGGAAGTGAAGAATGTGCTGACGCAGGTATTTCTGATGCGCAGCATGCTTCTGCCCTTGGTGCTTTTGCTTATCTGGGGCTTGATGGTGGTTATTATTGGAGGTGCGGGGCAGATGGGATACGCCCGTTTCCATCTGAATCTGGCAGAGAAAAAGGAAGCATCCTTTTCTGATTTATTTTCCCAGTTTTCGCGGATCACAGATGGCGTGGCGATGGTATTTGTGCGCGGCTTTTATATATTTTGCTGGACCTGCCTGTTTTTCGTTCCGGGTTTCATAAAGACGTACAGCTATGCGATGACACCATATGTGCTGATGGAACATCCAGAATATTCCGCCAACGAGGCGATCACCGAGTCGCGCCGCCTGATGGATGGGAAAAAATGGAATTTATTCTGCCTGACCTTTAGCTTTATCGGCTGGCGGTTGATCTGCAGCATTCAATATATAATACCAGCGGTTCTTTTGTATACACAGGGAAGGCTCAGCGGTGTGACCGTGCTGTTTCTGGTAGGGCTGATGGGACCGCTCAATATTGGCTATCTGTTTCTGCGCCCATATGAGGAGGCGGCATTTGCGGCATTTTATAGGGACGTGCGGGATGAGAAGAGGGAAATAGAAGAGATAGAAATGCAGGATAAGTGGAGTGAGAATGAGCCGGAGGAAAGTGAAAATGCGTGAACTCTGCCTATACAAAAATGAAATCATTTGCATAGAACTGTGCTTGTGTAAGGATAGACGGAACAATAAAAATCTTTGAAAATCAAATTGGCGAAAGCCCAAAATAAGAATCTGCAATCAAAAAACACCTCAGAAAGTGGTCAAAATGAAAGCTTTCTGAGGTGTTTTTTTGAGTTGTATTATTTATTTTGTTTTAGTCCATCCGTGCTTTCTCAGACAGCAAATGTTTCTGGCAATAGAAGAATGCCGGAATCAGAAATGCATCGGCGAGCAGCCATGCAAGCGGCGAGGCAAAACAGATGATGATGTAGCCAAAGATCGGCACCAGCAGGAAGCCGACCATGGCGCGGGCGATCATTTCGCAGACACCTGCCAGGATGGCGAGCAGGCTGTAGCCCATTCCCTGAATCGTGAAACGCCATACATTGACGATTGTCAGAGGTATGTAGAACAGGGAGTTGAAGGTCAGGAACTGGTGCGCCTGATGGATTACAACTGTTTCCGAGGCATCGACGAAGAGAAGCGGAATCACGCCGCCAAACACGGTCAGCACGATACACGCCGCAATGGAGTAGATGCCGCCGATGAGAGTCGCGGACCGGACGCCCTGGCGGATGCGGTCTACCTTTCCGGCACCGGCGTTCTGTCCGGCGTAGGTTGCCATCGTGCCGCCCAGTGCGTCAAACGGGCAGCAGAAGAACATGCCGATCTTCTGACCTGCGGTGACGGAGGCAACTGCGATGGAACCTAAGGAGTTGATGGCAGTCTGGATGACAACCGAGCCGATCGCGGTAATCGAGTATTGGAGTCCCATCGGCACACCCATTTTGCAGAGAATGTAAATGTGTCTGCCGCTGATGCGCGTTTCCTCATGGTGCATATGCAGGATTTCAAATTTTTTCTTCATATAGATCAGGCAAAGAATACCGGATACTGCTTGAGAGATAACAGTTGCATAGGCAGCTCCGGCGGTGCCGGTTCCGATCTGTACGATGAAAAGCAGATCCAGCGCAATGTTTAAAAGGCTGGATAAAATCAGGAAATAGACCGGCGTTTTGGAGTCGCCGAGCGCACGGATGATGCCCGCCAGCGTATTGTACAAGTAGGTTGCCGGAATACCGGCGAATACGAAGAAAATGTAGCTGTACGCGCCGTCAATGATATTGTCCGGCGTCTGCATCCATACGAGAATCTGGCGTGTCATCAGGCAGACGATCACGGTCATGACCACGGCAAAACAGGAGGCGATCCATCCGGCATTAGCGACGAAACGGCGCATATCCTTGTAATCCTGTGCGCCGAACCGCTGTGCAACCGGAATGGAAAACCCGGTGCAGACGCCGATGACGAAACCGTTAATCATAAAGTTGATGGCGGAGGTGGAACCGACCGAAGCCAGTGCATTGACACCGAGAAATTTTCCAACAATGATCGTATCGACCATGCTGTAAAACTGCTGGAACAGAAGTCCCATCAGCATCGGAACCGCAAAGCCCAGAATCAGCTTTGCCGGGCTCCCGTTTGTCATATCTTTTATGGTAGAGCGTTGCGAAGAGCGGCTCATGGAAAAACCATCCTTTCTAAAAAACGATTATAAAACTCTGAGAGTAGATTTTATAAGAAATACATAAAATTGGCAATCCGAAAAATCACGAAAAAAAGTAAAATAGAGGCACTTTTTTTGTGATATAGAAGCGGGCTGGTCAACACGCGGTATTTTACAATCAGTGACATACATGGTATCATAACAGGTAAAGTGATTTTTATTTCATAGGAAATTGCGTCCTATGAAACAAAAAACGCTCCGCGAGGATGCGCACTTGCGCGAAGCAGAAACATGTCGCAAGCGACCGCGCTCGGCGCGAGAATGTGCCAAGGCACATTCTTTTTCATATAGAACGGAAATGAGGGTAACATACATGAAGAGACTGGCGGTGGGAATCCTGGCGCACGTAGATGCGGGGAAGACAACATTATCAGAGGCGATGCTCTATGCAGGCGGCATGATCCGCCATCTGGGGCGGGTGGACAAGGGCGATGCGTTCCTGGACACATATGAATTGGAGAAAAAGCGCGGAATCACGATTTTTTCCAAGCAGGCGCGGCTTGCATGGGATGATATGGATGTGACGCTCTTGGACACGCCGGGACATGTGGATTTTTCAGCGGAAATGGAGCGGGTGCTTCAGGTGCTGGACTATGCGGTGCTGGTCATCAGCGGTTCAGACGGCGTGCAGGGGCATACAAGGACGCTGTGGCGGCTGCTGGCGCGCTACCAGATTCCGGCGTTCCTTTTTATCAATAAAATGGATCTGGCGCCGGGACGGGAACAGGAGGTCCTGCGCGATCTAAAAGAGTCGCTGGGCGGCAACTTCGTTGATTTTGGTGCGGACGGGACGGAAAGTTTCTATGAAGAGGCAGCAGTCAGCGGCGAAGCGGAATTGGAGGAATTTCTGGAGACGGGACAGGTGTCTAAAGATGCGATCCGCAGCCGGATTGCCAGCCGGGATCTGTTTCCGTGTTATTTTGGTTCGGCGCTCAAAAATACGGGCGTGGAAGAATTTATGCGCGGTTTGGAAGAATATACGCTGGAACCAGTGTATCCGGACGAATTTGGGGCGAAAATATTTAAAATTGTGCGCGACAGCCAGGGCGAACGCCTGACTTATATGAAGATCACGGGCGGCGTGCTGCATGTCAAAGACCGGATCGGCGAGGAAAAGGTAAATCAGCTCCGCCTGTATTCAGGCGATAAGTATGAGGCGGTGAGCGAGGCACCGGCGGGTATGATTTGTGCGGCAACGGGACTTTTGCACACGAAACCGGGCGAGGGGCTTGGAGTCTGTGAAATGGGCGCGGAACCGGTGCTGGAGCCGGTTTTGACGTATCGCGTCGAGCTTCCGGAGGATGTGGATGCGGCGGCGATGCTGCCGAAACTGCTTCAATTAGAGGAAGAAGAGCCGGAGCTTCATATTGTATGGGAGGAAGAAAAGAAAGAGATTCACGCCCAGATCATGGGCGAGATCCAGATGGAGATTCTGAAAAGCCTGATTGCAGAGCGTTTTGGGGTAAATGTCCGGTTTGGCGGGCGCAGCATTGTATATAAAGAAACGATCACCGATACGGTCGAGGGTGTCGGGCATTTTGAGCCGCTCCGCCATTATGCGGAGGTACATCTGCTTCTGGAGCCGGGAGAACCGGGCAGCGGGCTGGTGTTTGATACCGATTGCAGTGAAGATATTTTAAGTAAAAACTGGCAGCGGCTGGTGCTGACGCATCTGGAAGAAAAGGTACACCGGGGTGTTCTGATTGGGGCGCCGATCACGGATATGAAAATTACGCTGAAATCGGGACGCGCCCATGTGAAACATACAGAAGGCGGCGATTTCCGACAGTCCGTGTACCGGGCGGTCCGTCAGGGACTGATGCAGGCGCATTCGGTACTGTTGGAACCATTTTATGCCTTTCACCTGACGATACCGGACAAGATGGTGGGACGTGCAATGACCGATCTGGAGCGGCGGTTTGCCGTCTTTGAGGGACCGGCGCTGGAGGACGGGCAGGCAATATTAACCGGACGTGCCCCGGTATCGGCACTCGATGGATATCAGACGGAGGTGACGGCGTACACGGGCGGATTGGGACAGATGATCTGCACGCTCGATGGCTACGGACCGTGCCACAATGAAGAAGAAATCATTGCGGCAGCCGGGTATGATCCGGATGCGGATCTGGCAAACCCGAGCGGATCTGTTTTCTGTACGCACGGAGCGGGATTTGTCGTCAACTGGGATGAGGTCAAAGACTATATGCATCTGGAAAGCTGCCTGGGCGATTCCAATGGAAAACGGCGGATGGATGCGATCCCTGAGCTGGGTGCGCGCTCCTCGGATGGACAGGGCGGCGGCGCTTCGGAAGAAATGTGGATCGGAACGGACGAGGTCGATGCGATTCTCGCTCGCACCTACCATGCAAATAAAAAGGAAGACGGCGGAAAACGCCGGTGGGGCGGAAAGAGCAAACGCCCGGCGGAAACCTATGGTGCCGGAGTGTACGGAGAGATGGCGCGGAGGCAGGAAGCGGTGAGACAGAAGAGCGATTCGAAAGTCGGGACAGCTGAAACTTTGGCATCTGGAAGTGAAGGAAAATCGGGAAGTTCTGTGGCTGGAAATGCAGGAAAATTGGAACATGCAGGCAAAGCGCCGGAAAGTGGCGGAGCGGGCAGCAGAACCGGCGGCTCCAAAGGGAAAATGGCATCGGCGGTACGGGAATACTTGCTGGTAGATGGCTACAACATTATTTTCTCCTGGGATGAGTTAAATGAGCTGGCGAAGATCAACATTGATAGCGCCCGTGGTAAGCTGCTGGATATTCTCTGCGATTATCAGGGAAGCCGCGGTATCGAGGTGATAGCGGTGTTCGACGCCTACCGGGTGCAGGGACACCGGACGGAGGTGACGGATTACCACAACATTCATGTAGTCTTTACGAAAGAGGCGGAGACAGCTGACCAGTACATCGAGAAATTTGCCCATGAAAATGGGCGGAAATATACGGTAATGGTAGCGACCTCCGACCGTCTGGAACAGATCATCATCCGTGGGCAGGGCTGCGGGCTGTATTCGGCGCGGGATTTTGAGGAAGAGGTAGACCGTGTGAAGAATCAGACACGGGAGCATACCAACCGACCGCATAGCGGACATAAAAATTATCTGCTGGATTCGGTGCCGGAAGAGGTGCTGCGGCAGGTGAAGAAGGACGAATAATGTATAAAAAGCGGATGTTCGTATAGATTACTCGAAGGCATGAATCAGATCCTTCTGCATAAATTCTATCAGTTCTGCTGCCGCTGCACTCGGGCTGCCGGTTTCGATGGCGGAAAGCATGGTTCAGTTAAGGGAATATGCAGAAAAATCTGCATTGTACATTACAAGGAAAATACTCACATGTGCTGCAAAAATATTTTAAGGTATGACGAAAAGACAGAATGCACATCGGTCACGTTAAGAAATATAATAGGGATGAGATTTGAGCTGCTCGATACATGAAATCCCTGTTTCTCTTTGGGCGGATGTTAATAGGATATTTAAGGTTGGGTCTGATAGGAGTCAGATGCCTTTGTATGAGAATCATGCTCTCAGTTTTGTCACCGCTGCTTTTCAGATTTGCCCTGCATCTGGATCATAAACTGTATATACTCCTTAAAAGCAAGTTTCAAAAAATTGAAGAGAAACCGTATATAGATAATACCTTGCCGGACTTCATTTTCGATGGAGTCCGGCGTTCTGTATCCAGAAATCGCATTTCCTGTGTCGGTGAAAAGTGTTACACTGTTGGATATTCTGAAAGAGCAGAAGGCAAGTAAATACTCCGGCGAGATCTACCACAAAACACAGATTGATTTGACATACTATTCCAACCATATAGAAGGAAGCCGACTGACCCACGATCAGACCCGGTATATCTTTGAAACCAATACTATCGGTGTAGAAAAAGAAGTGCTGAACGTGGATGACGTGATTGAAACAGCAAATCACTTCTGCTGCATTGACATGATCATTGATCATGCAAAAGCAGCTCTGACGGAAAAGTTCATCAAAGAGCTTCACTTGGTTTTGAAGAACGGCACCAGCGATTCCAGAAAAGATTGGTATCGAATCTTTGAGAAGATTCTCAGCGAAAAGAATATTGATGCGTTTAACGGAGCCCAAGGGCGTATTCTTTATGTACTGTGGCAGGAAGATGGAATCTCTATCAGGTCACTCTCGATTAAATGTGGATTAGCGATAACTTCTCTTACTACGATGCTGGAAAGAATGGAAAATCAAGGGCTGATAAGACGCATTCAGTCTGAAACGGACAAAAGGAAAACACTCCTGTTTCTGACTGAAAAAGCACATGCCTTAAAGGACGAATACGATTCTGTATCTGATAAAATGGGCAGTATTTACTACAAAGGTTTTTCGGAGGAAGAAATTACCCAGTTTGAGGAATACCTCGACCGCATCAGAAAGAATCTTGAGGAGTGGCAGAAATCATGAGTATTTGTATCAAAGATCAGATTCAAAACATGAATATCGTCATCGGATGTACAGTGGGGTGTGCATATTGCTATGCCCGCAATAATGTGAAACGCTGGCATATGATTGATGACTTTGCTGACCCTGAATTCTTTCCGGGTAAGCTCAAGATGATGGAAAAGAAACGTCCGCAGAACTTTCTTATTACCGGCATGAGCGATCTTTCCGGCTGGAAGTCAGAATGGAGAAACGAGGTATTTGAAAAAATCCGTGAAAATCCACAGCATCAGTTCCTGTTCCTTACAAAGCGACCAGATCTGCTGGATTTTGATACAGATTTGGAAAACGCATGGTTTGGTGTTACGGTGACGAGAAAAGCAGAACTGTGGCGTATTGACGCACTACGGGAAAATGTCAGAGCAAAACACTATCATGTTACCTTTGAGCCGCTATTCGACAATCCAGGTTCAGTTGATCTTTCCGGGATCAACTGGATCGTTGTCGGCACCATGACTGGAGTTCAGAGCAGGAAGGTTCATACGGAGCCGGAGTGGGCATGGTCTCTGGCAGATCAGGCGCATGTGCTTGACATTCCGGTATTTATGAAGGAAGCTCTTGTCCCTATCATAGGGAATGAAAATATGATTCAGGAAATGCCGGATGAATTCAATAAAGTGTTGGAGGGACAGAGATCATGGCAGAAGTAATAAATGGAATCCTCATTCGTGAGGTGGAAACAAAGAACATCATGACCAAGTCCAGTCTGCCTGTAGGCGGTTACTCGGTCAATCCATATGTAGGCTGTACACACGCCTGCAAGTATTGCTATGCTTCTTTTATGAAGCGCTTTACCGGACACAAGGAGGAATGGGGCACTTTCCTTGATGTGAAGCATTGGCCGGAAATTAAGAATCCGAAGAAATATGCCGGACAACGGGTGGTCATCGGTTCTGTGACAGATGGCTACAATCCACAGGAGGAGCAATT